>JAYTLK010000018.1:0-3768 GCA_043729515.1 Herminiimonas sp. | reverse complement strand
AGCAGTTGATTTGTAATCATCAGGTGGCCAGTTCGATTCCGGCAGCCGGCACCAGTCAGCAAAACAAAAAGCCCGACTTACCAAGTCGGGCTTTTTGTTTTGTGGACCCGCCTTGTGCCATTGGTCGATTTGAACAGCGCGATTTTCGGTGGTTACGTGTGGTTTCCACGCACATATGCCATCGGCGTAGGTCCTGATTCCAGCAAAGCCGCCGTTATCGGCATTGCCTCGAATCCGCACGGATCCTGCATCAGCTGGTGCAGGCAAATGACAATCCACTGCGCCTCACTGATGGCGCTACCTGCAGCGCTACATGCAACGCTACATGCAACGCTACATGCAGCGATACATGCCCAATCAACTGATGTAACGATGACCGCGCAATACGTAGTCGACTGCATTCAACAATTCGGTGCCGAGTGATTCGCGCTGCACATAAGCATTCGCGCCTTGGCGCAACAATCTGACGGCATTGCGTTGCATCGTCTGCATGCTCACCACGAGAATCGGCAAGGCTGACTGCACATCGAGGATTGCCCGCATGATGTCGACCAAGCGTTCGTCAGGACAATTTATTTTAATAACCGCTAGCGCGAAAGTGCGTCTGCGGAGATTCTCCACGGCGTCTTCCGGAGTACAAACACTGCACGACACATCTTTACGCTGCAGTTCCTGAACTGCACCGGCAAAAGGCGTTTCGTTGCAAGCAGGTTCCTCAATGAAAAGAATGGCTTTTTGCATGATTTTTCCTGGTCTGGCCGCGCACGGCAGCCGACAACCGACGTAGTGAATTGCGCTTATGTTACTCGTTTGGATCACTGTTTTCAGGATTCTCGCGCGGGCGTTGATCTTCCCGGATTTTTCGGTGCTTCCGATTGCAGCGACGACCATTTATCGGCCGGTGAGACGCCACGGCCGGTCCCGAGCGACAGCCAGAACAAGGCAAATGCAGTCGGGGCAAAGATCCAGTAATCGACTGGCGCAGACAGCAGCCAGTGCTTGTGCCACCAGGCATGGGCAGGATCGAAGCGATCGATGCCAAAGGCCGGGTTCAATGCAAACCAAAGGAAATCTTCGGCAATCCAGAAGAACATGATGGCGCCGAGCGCCTGGCATTCACTGCGCCAAGAAATGCGGCATGTCGCTGCCATCGGAAAATGGAAGAACAGAAAAATGAAGGGGAACACCCAGGCATGGTAGCCCGTCATTGTCCGACCGCCCCAGGCAAGGTCGAGCAACCAGTGGTGGTCGACCCGCCAGGTCGGCAGATTGGCGGCCCAACCTGCTGCACCCTCGATTTCGATTTCCACATGGGCAAAGAAAAACGCCAGCAGCATGACGCCTGCCACAGTCGAGACCAGCGCGCGAACCGGATGCCGGGTTGGCACGTGCACCGTTTCAGGCAATCACGCGGGAGGCAACAGCGGCTGCTGCTGCAGCGCTGGCCAGCATCGGTGTGGCCGCAGCCAGGTGCGTTCGCACGATCTGCAGAACGTCGGCAGCGGCGCGTGGCCGGGCTGCCGCATGCGCCTGGCGGGCCATGCGTTGCCGAACCTCGGGGTGTGCAATCAAGTAGCGCACCTGACTTTCCACTGCCGCTGCATCGCTTGCCTGCAAGGCGACACCCTGCTCGACCAGAAAATCGGCGTTGCGTTCTTCTTGTCCCGGTATCACGTTGTGAAGAACCATCGGCAGGCGTGCCGCCAGGCATTCCGCGCTCGTCAATCCTCCCGGCTTGGTGACGATGATGTCGGCGCAGGCCATGAAGCGCTCTACATGCGCGGTGTGGCCTTGCACGACGAAACGCACTGGTGCGCGCGCGGCGATTTGCAGCAACTGGGCACGCAATATGGTGTTGCGCCCACTCAAGGCAATCAGCTGCAAGGTCGGATCGATCGCCAGGAGTCGTTCCGACAGCTCTGCAAGATGACCGATCCCGGCGCCCCCGCTCATCAGCAAGATCGTGATCCGAGTTGGATCGAGTGCCAGCATGCGGGCACACCATGCACGTTGCGGCATGATGGAAAAACGCGGCATGATCGGCAAACCGGTCAGATGGATCTGGTTTGCCGACACCCCCTGTGCCCGTAGCGAGCTGGCCACTTTTTCATTGCCCACAAAATATCCTGTCACGCCGGGTTGAATCCACATCCGGTGCGCATCGTAGTCCGTTATCTGCACCCAGATCGGACAATTCGGTCGCTGGTTCACGCTCAGGTAAGACAGCATTTCAGCCGGCAGGAAATGGGTGCAGATGATCGCATCCGGCTTGATGGTGGCGATCTTGTGCAACAGCGCGCGGGTCTGCGCCCGTTCGAGACGTCGCCGCAATGACTGCGTGCGATCAGTCGGTGCGGCGTGGTGCATGTATTGATAAAGCCAGCCCCACACGCGCGGAAGCCGGTCGACCAGTCGGATGTAGGTGTCGGTATAAAAACGGCGAAACGCCGGTGAGGTGAATTGCATCGCGTCGAGGTGCACTGCTCGCATTGATGCGCCCTGCGCGGCGGCGCACAAGGCTTGCGCGGCGCGGACGTGTCCGCCACCGGCCGAGACGCTGAGAACCAATAATTTCCCATGGGCTCCGGCTGCGGCAGCCGCACCATCGGCTCGATCGGCAGTGACAAGAGGCAATGTCCCCTCCAGCTGCACTCGCATGTCGCGACCGGCTTTCCGAAAGAGTAAGGTCAGCATCAAACTGCCACGCCGACTTCTTGATAGATCTCGGCGCGCTCGACAGTGAGCATGATTTCTTGCCAAGTGACGAGGCGCAGGGTGCCATCGGCTTCCTCGACCAGGGCAGACAGGCTTTCGACCCAATCACCGTCGTTGCAATACGTGATGCCATCGATGGCCCGGATTTCCGGCTTGTGGATATGACCGCAGATGACGCCGTCCAATCCTTTCTTTCTGGCTTCGGCGGCGAGGGCTTCTTCAAATGACGTGACGTAGTTCACGGCATTCTTCACCTTCGCTTTCAGATATTGTGAAAGCGACCAGTACGGCAGGCCGGCCCGGGCGCGCCAGGCATTGCTGACCTGATTGAACTTCAGGATCAAGGTGTAGAGATTGTCACCGACATGGGCCAGCCAGGGCGCACAAGCGATCACGCCGTCGAAGCGGTCGCCGTGCAAGACCAGCAAACGCTTGCCTTGCGCGGTGGTATGGACGAGCTCGTCACGCACCTTGATGCCGCCAAAATCGAGTCCGATGAATTGCCGGATCGCTTCATCATGATTGCCTGGCACGAAAATCACGTCGGTGCCATTGCGCGCTTTTTTCAAGACCGCTTGCACGACATTGTTGTGACTCTGGTGCCAGAACCAGCGGCGCCTGAGTTGCCAGCCATCGATGATGTCGCCCACCAGATAAAGCGTGCCGGACTCCGTGGCATGCAAGAATTCGAGCAGCCGTTGCGCCTGGCATCCCGGCGTGCCGAGATGCACGTCCGAAATCCAGATCGTTCGAAAGCGGATCGGGTCGCTTGCAAACGCTGGCGATGCAGCGGTTGCGTCCTCCAAGAATGCGTCACGGGATTTCATCGGCAGGTCCTATCGGGTGGCAAGGAATGCGCGCAGCATAGTGGCCGAATGCTTCCGGCGAATGACAGGCGGCATAATCTTTCCGATGTACGTATTGCGCGACATATGCGACGCCGGCGTCAGTTCAGGCGCGTGATGCGCTCCAGGACAGGCGTGGCGATCGTTGCCTTGGTCTTGAAGTAGACGCTTGCCGCATCGATGTCGATGGCGCCTTGCTGCAGGTTGG
>JAYTLK010000017.1:0-4296 GCA_043729515.1 Herminiimonas sp. | reverse complement strand
TTGAGGTCCAGGCCGTGAGCAAGTGTGATTACCGTCCTGGTGATTGCGGCGTCGTCCGGATCAGAGGTGATGTCGCGAACGAAGGAGCGGTCGATTTTCAGCGCATTCAGCGGCAACCGTTTCAGGTAACTCAGACTGGAGTATCCAGTGCCGAAATCATCAGCCGACAGGCGGACCCCCAGATTAGCGATTTCCGTGATTATGACGATGGCTTGCTCCGGATTCTCCATCAGCGAGCTCTCGGTGATTTCGATTTCGATCAGTTCCGCAGGCACGCTGAATTCGGTCAGTGCGCGCCTGAGCGTGGCGCCAAAGCCGGTCTGGCGCAGTTGCCGGGCGGAAAGATTCACGGCCACCGCCACCGGCGTGATGCCGGCTGCGCACCAGTCACGGATCTGGGCGCATGCCTGGCGGATGACCCAGTCACCGACCGGCGAGATCAGCCCTGTTTCTTCCAGCATCGGTATGAATTGATCGGGTCCCACCATGCCGTCATCGGGCGATTGCCAGCGCAGCAGCGCTTCAAGACCGGTGATTTTCCCTGTCGCGATATCGACCTTGGGCTGGTAATGCAGGACAAACTCCTCGCGTTCGATCGCGTGGCGCAATCTGGTTTCAAGGCGCAGCTTTTCGGTCGCGCGCTGGTTCATTTCCGCGGTGTAGTACTGATAATTGTTGCGGCCAGCGGATTTTGCGCCATACATCGCCGCATCGGCGTCGCGGATCAGGGTTTCGATGTTGTCGCTGTCTGTGGGGTAGATCGTGATGCCGATGCTGGCCGTGACGAACACCTCATTGCCGTCAAGATCGAACGGCATGTTCAGCATGTCGATCAATTTTTGCGCAACCAGTCCGGCATTCTGCGCTGTGGCGAGTTCGGGCAGGATCACGGCAAATTCATCGCCGCTCAGGCGGCCGACGGTATCGCTGGGCCGCAGCGCCTGGGTCAGGCGTATTGCGACCTGTTTCAACAACAGATCCCCGGCTGAGTGACCCAGTGTGTCATTGACCAGCTTGAAGCGGTCAAGGTCGAGGAACAGTACGCCGACGAACCAGCTGTTTCTGCGCGCCTGGGCGATGGATTGACCCAGTCGGTCGTGCAGCAGCACCCGATTCGGCAGGCCGGTCACGCTGTCGTAGTGGGCCAGATGCGCCAGGCGTTCGCTGGACTGTTTGCGTTCGGTGATGTCGCGGTTAACGCCGACAAGTCCATAGATGGCGCCGTCAGCATTTTTCAGGGGTATTTTCGACGTCAGGTGCCAGTGGATCGCGTCCTCATGACCATCGCTGGCACCGAAATGGGTGCGGCTCTCACGGTCGATTAGCGGCTCGCCGGACCGGATGATCTCCTGATCTTCGTCGTGGATGCGCCGGGCCAGTTGCGGCGGGAAAATGTCGAACACGGTCTTGCCGACGACGTCTTCATGGCGATTGAAGCCGCGTAATTGCAGGTTGGCGGTGTTCTGCAGGACGAAACGTCCTTCGAGATCCTTGACATAAATGCGGTCGGGGATGGCATCGACGACGGTGCGCAGCAGCAGCCGTTCCTGGGCCAGCGCATTTTCCGCGCGCTTGCGTTCCGAGATGTCTTCAATGATGCGCAGGAAATAAAGCGGCTCTCCGGCGCTATCGCGGACCAGCGAAATCGTGCGGTTGGTCCACACGACGCTGCCGTCCTTGCGCAAGAAAGGTCGCTCGGACGAGAAGGTTTGTATTTCCCCGCTCAGCATCTGCGCCAGATATTGCGAGCGTTCGGATTTGCGGTGGTCCGGCGACAGGAAATCGAATGTCTTCATCGCCAGCAGTTCATCCCGCGTGTAACCCAGTATCTCGCACAGCTTGGGGTTGACGTGCAGGATCTTCAGTTCGGCAGAGCTGTGCATGATGCCGATCGGTGCGTTGTCAAAGGTCGCGCGATAGCTCTCTTCAGCCATCCTGCTGGCGGTGATGTCCTCGACCACGAAAATGTAATGCGAGACGTCGTTCGTGAGGTCCCGTGCCAGGGATGTTGTCCGTCTGACCCAGATGACGCTGCCGTCCTTGCGGATGTAACGTCGTTCGGATTGCAGATGGTCCATTTTCCCGCTGACGAGTTGCCGACGTGTATCGGCATCCCTGCCCTGATCATCGGGATGACTGATTCGTCTCATTTTCAGGCCGAGGAGTTCTTCCCTGTTGTAGCCGAGCATCTCGCAGAACTTGCGATTGGCGGCGATGATGCGTCTGTCGAGATCGGTGCGCACAATGCCGACCGCGGCCTGCTCGAAAGTCTGTTCCAGGCGCACTTCCGCCTGCTTGCGGTCGGTAATATCCTGAATTACGGAGATGATGTGTGACGGTTGTCCGTCGGAACCCTGCACGGCAGAGATTGACACGTCGCACCAGATGGTTTTGCCGTCCTGGCGCAAATAGCGTCGCTCGCGGGTGTAACTGGAAATTTCACCGCTCGTCAGTTTTTTGTTGAATTCAACTGCGGTTTCCTGATCATCGAGAAGCGTGACGTCGGCGGTACCCAATCGCATTAATTCGTCGCGTGTGTAACCCAGCATGTCGCAGAATTTCTGGTTGATCCGCAGCCACGATGACGTGCGTTCACCGGGGCGGCGCAGGGTCATGCCCACGCCGGCCTGTTCAAACGATGCGGTGAACAGGTCTTCGGCGTTCTTGTGCCCCGTCACATCGGTGATCATCGCAATGATGTAGCGCGGCTCACCGCTGGCTTCGCGTACCAGCGACATCGAACGCGTGATGTGCAGCACGCTGCCATCCTTGTGGAGGTAACGCTTTTCAGCGTAGACATGCGGAACTTCACCTCTTAAAAGCTTTGCGACGCGTTCGTTGCTGCCCCTGCGATCATCGGGATGAGTAATATCGTCGATTGCGTTTCTGGTCAGCAGTTCCTCCCTGGTGTAGCCGAGCATCTCGCACATGCGGTCGTTCACGGTCAGGTAATTTCCGGATGGCAGCGTCAGCGCGATGCCGATTGCCGACTGGTCGAAAGTGGCGCGGAAGCGCTCCTCTTCTTCCTTGCGGCGGGTGATGTCTTCAATCACGCGGATCAGATACAGCGGTTTCCCGCCCTCATCGCGCGCCAACGATACGGTACGGTTGACCCAGAATGTCGTGCCGTTTTTGCGGATATAGCGCTTTTCGCCGGAGAAGCTGATGATTTCGCCGGCGAGTTGTTGTCGGCGCTGCTCCATATCCCGACCATGGTCTTCGGGGTGCACGATGTCGCGGGTGTTCATGGCCAGTATTTCTTCGCGGCTGTAACCGACCATGTTGCAAAACTGCTGATTGACCAACAAATAGCGGTCATCCAGCGAGGCATGGAGGATGCCGACAGTGGCCTGCTCAAAAGTGGTGCGAAAGCGTTCTTCCGCAGACTTCCGGTTGGAAATATCCTGGAACATCGTAACGAAGTAGTCGGGGGCGCCGTCGGGTTTGCGCACCAGCGCGACCGACACGGTGACCCAGACGATCGACTGATCCCGGCAGATATAGCGCTTTTCCCGGTACGGGTCGCTGGAGCCAACGCCCGCGATCAGTTGTTTGCGGAAAGCACTTGAAGTATCGCGGTCGGTGGGATGCGTGACGTCGAGAAACGTGCGGGTCAACAGTTCTTCGCGCGGGTAACCAAGGATTTCGCAGGCCTGCGGATTGATTTCGATGAAACGGCCGTCCAGGCTGGTGTGTGTAATGCCGATGGGCGCATGCTCGAAGGTCGTGCGATGACGCTGTTCGGTTTGCAGCGCATTCACCCGCAACTGCCGACGCTCCAAGGCGCCGGTGACCGCGGTGCCAAGCCGGCCCAGCCGGTCTTTAAGCAGAAAGTCATCAGCCCCCAGACGCATGACTTCAACGGCCTGTTCTTCGTTGATGCCTCCGGAAATCAGGATAAATGGAGTTTCCGTTTTTGATTCGTGCAGGATGGCGAGGGCGCGCAGGCCGCTGAATTGCGGCAGGTGGTAGTCGGAGAGCACGATGTCCGGGCCGGCGGCCAGCGCGGTACGAAATGCAGCTTCGGTTTCAACCCGTGTAAAGGCCAGTTCAAAGCCCGAACTTTGCAACTCTTTTTGAACCAGCTCCGCTTCAAAGGCCTGGTCTTCGACGATGAGCACGCGCAGGCGGATGCGTTCGTTCAGCATATGCGGCCGTTCGACCGGGCCTGAACGGGCGTTGCCTGTAGCAGTAATGGCAGCTTGCGGTGCTTGAAAAAGCAGATCATCGACACGCCCGTCTCCAGATTTTCGCGCGTAGGCGCAGATCAGTGGCGCTAGGGTAAGGTAAAACCGC
>JAYTLK010000016.1:0-5541 GCA_043729515.1 Herminiimonas sp. | reverse complement strand
TAGAGCGAGGGCGCCACGATCTTGCCGGTCTGCCCGACCTGCCAGTCATTCGGAACATAACCGGCATCGACCGCCGCCCGCGAGGCGCCCATGGCGGCGCCCAGCTTGTCGGCCAGCGGCTCGAGGATCTTGAAGTTGTCACCGGAGCCCATGCCGCGGCCACCCGAGACGATGATCTTGGCCGCTGTCAGCTCCGGCCGGTCGGACTTGGCCAGCTCGCGCGAGACGAATGCCGAGCGGCCCGAATCGGCCACCGCCACGACATGTTCGATCGCAGCCGACCCACCCTCGACGGCAGCATCGAAACCCGTGGTGCGCACCGTGATCACCTTGACCGGATCGGCAGACTGCACGGTCGCGATCGCATTGCCGGCATAGATCGGTCGTTCGAAGGTGTCTGGCCCATCGACGCGGGTAATTTCTGAAATCTGACCGACGTCGAGCAGGGCGGCCACGCGCGGCAGGATGTTCTTGCCGTAGGCGGTGGCCGGCGCCAGGATATGTGAGTAGGCCGGCGCCAGCGCCAGCACCTGCGCCGCGACGTTCTCGGCCAGGCCATCGGCAAACGGCGCCGCGTCGACCACCAGCACCTTGGTCACGCCGGTGATGCGTGCGGCTGCCTCGGCAGCCCCGCCGCAACCCTGGCCCGCGACCAGTACATGGACCTCGCCACCGCAGGCAAGCGCCGCGGTGATGGTGTTGAGAGTGCTGCCCTTCAGGGAAGCGTTATCGTGTTCGGCAACGACTAATGCGGCCATGATGATTCCTCGTGGATGATCGGTATCGGGGTGACGGATGACGGACGGCAGGCCAGGTCAGATGACCTTGGCTTCGGTCTTGAGCTTGCCCACCAGCGTGGCGACATCCGGCACCTTGATGCCGGCCGAGCGCTTGGCCGGCTCCACCACTTTCAATGTCTTCAAGCGCGGCGCCGGGTCGACGCCGAGGTCTGCCGGCTTGAAGACGTCCAGCGTCTTCTTCTTCGCCTTCATGATGTTGGGCAGCGTCACGTAGCGCGGCTCGTTCAGCCGCAGATCGGTCGTGATGATCGCCGGCAAGATCAGCGACACCGTCTCCAGACCGCCATCGACTTCGCGTGTCACCAACACCTTGTCGCCGTCGACCACCACCTTCGAGGCGAAGGTCGCCTGTGGCCAGCCCAGCAGCGCCGCCAGCATCTGGCCGGTCTGGTTGCAGTCGTCATCGATGGCCTGCTTGCCCAGGATGATCAACTGCGGTTGCTCCTTGTCGGCCACCGCCTTGAGCAACTTGGCTACCGCCAGCGGCTGCAGCTCGGCGTCGGTTTCCACCAGCACGCCGCGATCAGCGCCGATCGCCATGGCGGTGCGCAGGGTTTCCTGGCACTGGGGCAAGCCGCACGATACCGCAATCACTTCGGTCGCCTTGCCGGCTTCCTTCAACCGCATCGCTTCCTCGACCGCGATCTCGTCGAACGGGTTCATCGACATCTTCACATTGGCAATATCGACACCCGAACCGTCCGACTTGACCCGGACCTTGACGTTGTAATCGACGACGCGTTTAACCGGAACCAGAACTTTCATACATTGTGCCTTTGCGATGAACAGGTGTGACTGAATTGCCTTCGAGCCGCTGCCTGATTATAAAGACTTTCACTCCGGCCGATGCGTCATGCACCACGCTGGCGACAGACGCGCAGGGGTGGGCGAGCATGCCAGTTTGCGTCAACTGAAAAGACGCAACGATTGCTGCAACCGGATCCACCCGAGAATTTTAGCACGATCGTGCGATTATTTTTCAAAAATTGAAACGACGGCGTTTCCGGGTCGTTCCGTTCGTCGATTTCGTTTCGCGGCGTCCTGCAGCCCGCTGTCCGTAACGACTTTTGTTGCAGTGAGCACAGGCCGGCATGGATTTACCGTTCTTTATGCCCGTCGCATCACGGCGATTCCGGCGCTGCCTGCACTCGTTGGAATCGTCGCTCTGGTTACACTACTTGCGCTTCATGAAAAACGTGAATTCCTTGTTTTCTTCCGCATGGGACAGCAATTCATTGCCGGTCTGCTTGGAAAAAGCCTGGAAGTCGCGCAGCGCGCCGGGATCAGTGGCAATCACCCGCAGCACCTCGCCGCTGACCATGTCGGCCAGGGCTTTCTTTGTTTTCAGGATGGGCAGCGGACAGTTCAATCCGCGTGCGTCCAGTTCCTTGTTGTAATCCATTGAGATGCCTTCGAGTCCGGGTGTTGGTCATCATACTCTCGAATACCGCGGGCGCTATCCTAGCTGATGCCGTGCAACAACGTCAATGCCATGCAAACGCGCTCAGCGCCGGTTTCCCGCAGTGTCGTTGCCAACATGCTGCGCTGCCGCGATTCCTTGATGCGGAACAAGCGATCAGACTCGCTGCCCCACCCATCCCGCCACTGCACGCAAGGCTTCAGGCAAGCCCGACGGATCGGTGCCGCCGGCTTGCGCCATGTCGGCCCGCCCGCCACCCTTGCCGCCGACCTGCTGCGCGACGAAATTGACCAGCTCGCCTGCCTTCACGCGCGCGGTTGCATCCGGTGTCACGCCGGCAATCAGGCTGACCTTGCCGTCTCGCACCGATGCCAGGACGATCGCTGCCGACTTCAGCTTGTCCTTGAGCTGATCCATGGTCTGACGCAAGGTAGCCACATCGGCACCATCGAGCGCTGCCGCCAGTACCTTGATGCCGTTCACATCGACCGCTTGCGAAGACAGGCTGTCGCCCTGGCTGGCTGCAATCCTGGACTTCAGCCCTGCCAGCTCACGCTCCAGCGCCCGGACATGATCCTGTACCTGGGCGATGCGCTCGGTCAATTCCTCCGGTTGCGCCTTCAAGGCCGCAGCTGCCTTTTGCACCTGGCCGGTCAGCAACTGGATCAGTGCCAGCGCGTTTTCGCCGGTGACTGCCTCGACCCGCCGGATACCTGCCGCAACCCCTCCCTCGGAGACGATCTTGAACAGGCCGATGTCGCCGGTGCGGCCCACATGGGTGCCGCCGCAAAGCTCCTTGGAACTGCCGATGCCGAGTACCCGTACTTCATCGCCATACTTTTCACCGAAGAGCGCCATCGCGCCATGCTTGACGGCGTCGTCATAGGCCATCAGCTGCGCTTCAGTGGCTGCATTGGCAAGGATTTCCTGGTTGACGATCATCTCTACCTGGCGGATCTCGTCGGCCGACAAGGGCGCGTTGTGGCTGAAGTCGAAGCGGGTCTTGTCGGCATCGACCAGCGAGCCTTTTTGCGCCACATGGCCACCGAGCACTTCGCGCAATGCCTTGTGCATCAGGTGCGTGGCCGAATGATTGCGGATCGTGTGCGAACGATTGATCGCATCGACGCCGGCGTCGATCCGATCCCCTGCCTTCAGCACGCCGGCTTCGAGGCGGCCGTGATGGCCGAACACTTCAGGCTGGATTTTCAGGGTATCGGTCACCTTGAAACTGCCGGTGGCGCCCGCGAGCGACCCGATGTCGCCGGCCTGCCCGCCGGACTCTGCATAGAACGGCGTGGTGTCGAGCACCACGACTGCTTCCTGGCCGGTTCCGATCTGCTGCACTGCCACCCCATCCACATACAGCGCCAGCACGGTGGCTGCCTCGCGCAGCGTGTCATAGCCGACGAAGCGCGTCCTGGCGCCGTTGTATTCGACGCCAGCTGCCATCTTGAACTTGCCGGCCGCCCGCGCAGTGCTGCGCTGACGCTCCATGGCGGCATCGAAACCAGCCTCGTCGAGCGCCACATGCCGCTCGCGGCAGATGTCGGCCGTCAGGTCGAGCGGGAATCCAAACGTGTCATACAAGGTGAAGGCAGTTTCGCCGTCGAGCCGCTCGGCGTTCCTGGCCAGCGCCGCTTCGAGAATCTTCATGCCGTGCTCGAGCGTCTCGCCGAAGCGTTCTTCTTCTTGCAGCAATACTTGCGATACACGCGCCGCTGCTTGCGCCAGCTCCGGATAGGCCGTGCCCATTTCCTGCACCAGATCCGGCACCAGCGTATGGAAGAATGGCCGGGTCTGACCAAGCTTGTGCCCATGACGCAACGCGCGGCGAATGATCCGGCGCAGCACATACCCGCGGCCCTCGTTACCCGGCAGGATGCCATCGACAATCAGGAAGGCGCAGGCACGAATATGGTCGGCAATCACCTTCAGGGAATTGTCGGCGAGGTCGATCGTGCCAGTGGCCCGCGCGGCTGCCTTGATCAGCTGCTGGAACAGGTCGATGTCGTAATTCGAATGCACATGCTGCAGAACCGCTGCGATGCGCTCCAGGCCCATCCCGGTATCGACGCACGGCCGTGGCAGCGAATTCATGTTGCCGGCATCGTCCCGGTTGAATTGCATGAAGACCAGGTTCCAGATCTCGATGTAGCGGTCGCCATCCTGCTCGGCGCTGCCCGGTGGACCGCCCCAGACATCCGGGCCATGGTCGAAAAAAATCTCCGAGCATGGGCCGCAGGGGCCGGTGTCGGCCATCTGCCAGAAATTGTCGGAGGCGTAGCGCGCACCCTTGTTGTCGCCGATGCGCACGATGCGCTCCGGTGGGACACCGATCTCGTTCTGCCAGATCGCATGGGCTTCGTCATCTTCGTGATAGACGGTGACCCACAACTTTTCCTTTGGCAGCTGATAGACCTCGGTCAACAGGGTCCAGGCAAACTGGATCGCGTCACGCTTGAAATAATCGCCGAAGGAAAAATTGCCGAGCATTTCGAAGAACGTGTGATGCCGCGCCGTATAGCCGACGTTTTCCAGGTCGTTGTGCTTGCCACCGGCCCGCAAACTGCGCTGCGATGAAGTGGCGCGGCTGTAGGCACGCTTGTCCTGCCCGAGAAAGACATCCTTGAACTGCACCATGCCGGAATTGGTAAACAACAGCGTCGGATCGTTGCCGGGAACCAGGCTGGACGATCGGACGATGGCATGCCCTTTCGACTCAAAAAACCGAAGGAATTTATCGCGGATTTCGGACGAGTTCATGTATTTTCAGGATAGGAAAGAGGAGCCTGTACTGCACGCGGCGATCCCGGATTATACGTGAATCGCCCTTCCGGCCAGCCCATGGCGAGCCGCCGTGCAACCTGCGCAAGGCGCGCAATGCAACAGGCCCGCCGGGTTGGAGCGGGCCTGCGCGATTCCGGCCGGAGCCGGGAAGAACCGTCGCTTATGCAGCGCGGGCGTTGTGCTTCTTGTGATGAATCGCACGGTTTGCCTGATGCTGCTTGCGCTTGATCTGATGACGCTCGGCGCGGGTGACGACACCATCGGCCTTGGCGGCACGCTTGTCGGCCTGGATCTGGTTTTGCTGCCGCTGCAGATTGTTGGCTTCCGAGCGGGTCAGTTCACCCGAACGGGCGCCCTGCTCGATGCGCGCTTCCTGGTTGCGCTGAGTCTGGTTGATGCCAGGGGTGGCGGCGGTCTGGGCAAAGACTGGCAGGGCAAATGCGCTGATCAACAGGGCGGCAATCAGATTCGTGGTTTTCATGTTGTTCCTTTTGGTAGAAATGGATTGGTTACCTGCGCGCTGCAAAATGG
>JAYTLK010000015.1:0-43550 GCA_043729515.1 Herminiimonas sp. | reverse complement strand
CGTGCTGGCCAGCGCATACAGGCGTCGAGTCGCCTTGTTGACCGAGACGTCGGTGGCCTGTGCCGACAAAATCACGGCCACCAGCAATTCGAACGGAGTCGTATAGTCGAGTTCGGTGGTCGGATGCGGATTGGCAGCCTGCAGACGGGCATAGATGGCCAGGCGTTTTTCGGCGTTCAAGTCAGCTCTCCGGCATCAGCCAGTTTCTTCAGACGGGCACGCTCGATGGCGGCGGCGATGATGGTCTGCTTGCGGGCGCGCTCGGCGGCTTCCGCCTCGCTTGCAGGCGTCTCGGCATCGACCGCGGCCAATTTGGCAGCGGCCTTGGCGGCCAGACGCGCATCGTTCTCCTGGCGCTCCCGAGCCAGCCGGACCGTACGAAAATCATGCCGTGCCCGGGCTGCATCTGCCTCCCCCTGGGACCAGGCATCCCAGCCGGTGCGCCCCGGTGTGGCCGTCACCATGGCAATGCAATCGACCGGGCAGGGTGCCACGCACAGGTCGCACCCCGTACACAGGTCCGGCAGGATCACATGCATCTGCTTGGCTGCGCCCAGGATCGCATCGACCGGGCAGGCCTGGATGCACAGCGTGCAGCCGATGCAGCGGGTTTCGTCGATCACGGCCACTGGCCGGGCACGTTCGGCGCCATGCACCAGGTTCAACGGGATCACGGGCCTGCCGAGCACGGTGGCCAGGCGTGCCACGCCTTCCTGGCCGCCGGGCGGGCATTGATTGTAATCGGCGACACCCTCGGCAATTGCCTGCGCATACGGCCGGCAGCCGGCAAAGCCACACTTGGTGCACTGCGTCTGCGGCAGCGTGTCCTCCAGGCGGTCGGCCAGCGTTGCTGTTGCACCCTGCGGTTGCGACGCACAGGCGTCTACCGCCATGGCGTCGACCGGGTTGGCGCCATGAGAAAGCGGTGTTGCAGTCGGTACGGCAGGCGGAAGAGCGGATTTCACGCGGAGGTTCCATGCAAAACCAGGATTATCCGTGAATTCGCCCCGGCATGATCTCTTGCACAATGTAAAAAGCCGCTCGCCTTGCAGCGACCGGCTTTCAGTGATGACACCGGCGCCCGCATTGCAGCGCGGCGCTCGCCCTTTCAACTAGTCGTGCGCCTTGATGAAGGCGGCGATCTTCGGGCAGATCGTCTCGCGCCAGCGGCGGCCGGCAAAGATGCCGTAATGGCCGCACTGGGGCGCCGTGAAATGCTGCTTCATCGATTTCGGAATCGAGGAACACAGATCCTGCGCCGCTTCGGTCTGACCCGGGCCGGAGATGTCGTCGAGCTCGCCTTCGATCGTGAACAGGGCGACATTCTTGATGTCGGCCGGTTTGACCGGTTTGCCTTCGACTTCCCAGGTTCCTGCCGGCAGGCGAAATTCCTGGAACACGGTCTTGATCGTCTCCAGGTAATACTCGGCAGGCATGTCGAGCACCGCGTTGTATTCGTTATAGAACTTGCGATGCTCTTCAGCAGAGGCATTGTCGCCTTCACGCAGGTGCATGTAGAAATCCCAGTGGCTCTGTGCATGGCGCTGCGGATTCATTGCCACGAAACCGGCATGTTGCAGGAAGCCCGGATAGACCCGGCGTCCGACACCCGGATAATTTGCCGGCACGTTGTAGATGACCTTGGTCTCGAACCAGGAATATGGCTTCTCGGTGGCGAGATTGTTGACTTCGGTCGGCGACTTGCGCGGATCGATCGGGCCGCCCATCATCGTCATCGACTTCGGCATGTGCGCATCCTTGGCGCTTGCCATGAGCGAGATCGCCGCCAGCACCGGCACCGTCGGCTGACAGACCGAGATCACGTGCACGTTGTCGCCGAGAGTGTGGATGAACTCCTGGACATAATAAATATAGTCATGCAGGTGGAACGGGCCGGCGGTCAGCGGCACCATGCGGGCATCGGTCCAGTCGGTGATGTAGACATCATGCTGCAGCAGCAGGCTGCGCACGGTGTCACGCAGGAGCGTCGAATGATGGCCCGACAGCGGCGCCACCAGCAGCACGGTCGGCTGCTTGAGGGCCGCGAATTCCTTGGCCGGCAAGTCCTTCTTGAAGTGGAGCAGTCGACAGAACGGCTTTTGCACGGCCACTTCCTCGACGATCGTGACTTCCTTCCCGGCGAGGGGCACCGAGACGATGTCAAAGGCCGGTTTTTCATATTCCTTGCCCAACCGATAGATCAGTTCGTAGCCCGCGGCGATGCGCTGGGCGAAAGGCGTATGTGCCAGCGGGGAGATGGGGTCGGTGAACAGGCGGGAAGATGCCTCGGCCCATTGGATCAACGGGCTGAGAAACGAACGATTCATTTCATGGATTTGATAAAGCATGCGGACCTCTGTTATTCAATTCGGATTCTGGTCGATTCTGGCGAAAAATATCGGTTGCTGCAATGCATCATTGACAAGTCTATACGAAATTGTCTGAATGCATGTTAGTGCTAGGCAGCAAAAACTTGTCGACGGTGCCGTGAGTGTCGTTCAAAGGCTACGCCGGAGGGAATCGGAGCACATGATCGGTAGCGCGCATTGGGCCGCCACCGATTCATGGATGCGCAGAAAGCGCTTGACGTGACGCCTAGTCGAAGACCGGGCTTTCCACACCCAGGATCTTGTGCAGCTTGGGCGACGTGGTGGTGTACTGCATGTGGATTTTTTTGTCTGGAAAAATATACGGTGCGGCGCCGAATGCCGCCAGGGCAGCTTCATGGAAGCCGGACAGGATCAGCTTTTTCTTGCCTGGATAGGTGTTGATGTCGCCCACTGCAAAAATGCCCGGCACGTTGGTTTCGAACTTTTCGGTGCCGACCTTCAGTTGCTTGCGTTCGATGTCGAGGCCCCATTCGGCGATCGGGCCGAGCTTTGGCGACAGGCCGAAGAACACCAGCAGGGCATCCAGGGGCATGCGGCGGGTGACGCCATCCAGTGCGGTGACCTTGATCTCGCCAAGCCGGCCATCGGCAGTGGTTTCAAAACCCGTCACCTGGCCGACCAGCATCTGCATCTCGTAGTCGTCGCACAACTGCTTCATCTTCGCAACCGACGACGGCGCAGCACGGAAATCTTCGCGCCGATGCAGCAGCACCACCGATTCGGCCTTGCCGACCAGGCTCAATGCCCAGTCGAGCGCCGAATCGCCGCCGCCGCAGATGACCAGGTTCTTGCCATGGAATTGCAGCGGATCCTTGACCCGATAAAACAGTTGCGAGCCCTCGAACACCTCGATGCCGTCGACCTTGATGGTACGCGGCTGGAACGAGCCGACGCCAGCGGCGATGAAAATGGTCTTGGTGATGAAGCGGGTGCCGGCCGACGTTTCGAGATCGAAACGGCCGTCGTCACGCCGATGCACCAGCGTGACTTCCTGGCCGAGGTGAAAAGTCGGGCCAAACGGCTCGATCTGTTTCAACAGGTTGTCGGTCAGTTCCTGGCCCGTGCAGATCGGCACTGCCGGGATGTCGTAGATCGGCTTGTCGGGATACAGCTCGACGCATTGTCCACCGACGCTATGGAGCGAATCGATGACATGCGCCTTGATTTCAAGAAGGCCGAGTTCGAACACCTGGAACAGGCCGACCGGCCCGGCGCCGATGATGACGGCATCGGTGTCGATCGAGGCGCTACTGTGGAGGATATCGGTAGTCATACGGCGTTCAAGTCCTGATGATGAAAGAATTTTGGGGGCGCCGTCCGGGCATTGCGGACGGGCGCCGGCGCGACGCCGAGGCCGCCCGGGGATCATGCATGGACGACGATCAGCGCTCCAGAAACTGGGTCTTTTGCGCCACGTCTTTCCACTGGTCGGCGTCGGCCAGGGCAGCCTTGGTCTTGGTAATGGACGGCCACTTGCGCGACAGCTCGACATTGAGCTTGATGAATTGCTGCTGATCGGCAGGCACGTCCTCTTCTGCAAAAATCGCATTGACCGGGCACTCGGCAACGCAGACGGCACAGTCGATGCATTCATCCGGATCGATGGACAAGAAATTCGGTCCTTCGCGGAAGCAGTCCACCGGGCATACATCAACGCAGTCGGTGTAACGGCAGCGGATGCAGGATTCGGTCACAACGTGGGTCATAACAGTCCTATCTCTCTTTTCGAAAATTCTGGGTGGTCGGTCGGACCCGGGCAATCGGTGGCATCAAGCCCGCCAGCCGTCGCGCGGCATGATCGCGCGCGTGTAAAATAGGGGCGTCGTTCGAACCGCAAAGCCTTGTATTTTAAGGCAAAACAGAATTGCTCACACACCGCGTTCATACAGAATTCAAATAAGCAAATGCGGGCGCTGTCGGCCTTGATCCGGTGTTGCTGTTCCAGCCCCTTCAGTATAGCCGTCCAATCGATGAGGCATTCATGAGTCGTAAAACGCCGTCGCCCCATTTTCAGGCGATGCAGCCCGGCAAAATCCTGCGGGCCATGCGTGCTGCACTTGCATGTCTAGCCGTGCAGTTGGCCGCACCCGATGGCGCAATCGCAGCCGAGCCTGGCCGCCCGCCAATCCGGATCGGCGAGATCAACAGTTACAGCAGCGCGCCGACATTCGCGCTGCCTTATCGTAACGGCTGGCAACTCGCACTTGAGGAAATCAATGCTGCCGGTGGCGTCGATGGCAGGCAGATGGAAGTGCTCTCGCGCGACGATGGCGGCGTGCGCAGCCAGGCCGTCCTTCTGGCGCAGGAATTGATCCTGAAAGACCATGTCGACATCCTTGCCGGTACCTATCTGTCCAATATCGGGCTGGCGGTGTCCGGCGTGGCGGCGCAGCAGCGCAAGCTGTTCCTGGCCGGCGCGCCCTTGTCGGATTCGCTGACCTGGGATAAAGGCAACCGCTACACCTTCCGGCTGCGCCCATCGACCTTCATGCAGGCGGCGATGCTGGCCGAGCAGGCCGCCCGGCTGCCCGTGACCCGCTGGGCGACGCTGGCGCCGAATTATGAATACGGACAAAGCGCCGTGGCGAGCTTTCGCTTGTTGCTCAAGGCGCGCCGGCCGGACGTACGATTCGTCGCCGAACAGTGGCCGGCGCTTTACAAGCTTGATGGGCCCGCCGCCGTGCAGGCGTTGCAGAAAGCCCGGCCGCAGGCAATCTTCAACGCTACCTTCGGGGCCGATCTCGGCGCCTTCATCCAGGCCGGCGACCATGCGCACCTGTTCGACGGCATGGCCGTGGTCTCGATGCTGGCCGGTGAACCGGAAAATCTGGGCGCATTCAGCGCCGGCGCAGCGACGGCAGCCGGACGCGGCTGGCTGGTAAGCGGCTATCCGGTCGAGCAGATGCAGGCGCCGGCCCAGGTACGCTTCATCAGCGCTTATCAGGCGCGCTATCACGCTGCGCCCAGCGTTGGTTCCCTGGTCGGCTACATGATGATCCAGACACTGGCTGCGGCTGCGCACGCCGCCGGCAGCACGGACTCCGAAGCGCTTGTGCGGGCGATGCGCAACCTGGAGTTGGCCACGCCGGTCGGCATGGTGCGATTTCGTTCCATCGACCACCAATCGACAATGGGCACGTGGGTCGGGCGCCTGGACTGGCGGGACGGCCATCCGGTCATGCGCGACTGGCGTTATGCCGACGGCCGCGCCTATCTGCCGCCCGACACCTGGGTGCGCAGCCAGCGACCGGCCGCCGCCATGCGATGAGAATGGCGCAGCGGTTCGATTCAAGCCGTAAAATACGACACCCTCAATGACACCGCAGCCACACGCTGTTAGCCCGATGCGCCCGAAAATCCTGATTGCCCGCGCCGTATTCCCGGAAGTCGTCACCCGCTTGATGGCCCATTTCGATGTCGAGTCGAACCAGGAAGACCGCATTTACGACGACGCCGAACTGGCGCAGAAGATCTGCGACAAGGACGGCCTGTTCATCACCGGCAGCGAGCGCATGTCGGCCCGGACGATGGCCGCCGCGCCGCGCTTGCGGGCGATCTGCAACATGGCCGTCGGCTACAACAACATCGATGTCGATGCCGCTACCGCGGCCGGCATCATGGTCACCAACACGCCGGATGTGCTGAACCAGACCACGGCCGACATGGGCTGGGCGTTGCTGATGGCAGCGGCCCGCCGCATCACCGAGTCCGAGCACTATCTGCGCGCCGGCCAATGGAAAAAATGGTGCTATGACGGCCTGCTCGGCAATGATGTGCATGGCAGCACGCTGGGCATCATCGGCATGGGCCGGATTGGCCAGGCGATCGCGCGGCGCTCGATCGGCTTCGACATGCACGTGATCTATCACAACCGGTCGCGTCTGGCGCCTGCGCTGGAGGCGCGCGCCAACAGCGCACGCCTGGTCGGCAAGGAAGAATTGTTGCGGCAGGCCGATCATGTGGTGCTGGTGCTGCCGTATTCGCCGCAAACGCATCACACCATCGGCGCTGCCGAACTATTGCTGATGAAACCGACGGCCACGCTCGTCAACATCGCCCGTGGCGGCATCGTCGACGATGTTGCGCTGATTGCCGCCCTGCGTGGCGGCCAGATCGCGGCGGCCGGTATCGATGTCTTCGAGAACGAACCTGCTTTCCACCCGGATTTCCTGGGCCTGTCGAACGTGGTACTGACTCCGCACATCGGTAGCGCCACTGCGCCGACCCGTCGCGCCATGGCCAACTGCGCCGCCGACAATCTGATTGCCGCCTTGACCGGCGCGCAGCCGCCCAATCTTCTCAATCCTGGCGTGAGCGCTTCGACACGGAGCGCCATCTGACATGGCCGACATCACGATCCATCAACCGCACAGGCTTACCCCGAGCAAGGCCCGCGCCGCCGCCGAAAAAGTCGCCGATGAAATGGCATCCGAATTCGACATGGCGATCGACTGGCAGGGCGATGTGTTGAATTTCAAGCGCAGCGGCGTGTCCGGTACCTTGACGCTGCTCGACAGTGCCGCACAACTCGACATCACGCTGGGCTTCATGCTCAAGGCGTTCGCGCCGAAAATCGAGGAACAGGTGGGGCGCAACATGGAAAAAGTGTTTGCCGGTTGACGGGCATTCCCCGTGCTGGCGGCCCGATCAGTCCTGCAGGTCGGCAATCAGGTCGACGTAGCGTTGCATCGCCGCGTCTTTTGTCACGCCCTTGACGCCGGTCCAGGCATCGAATTTTGCACGCGCAATCATGTCGGTGAAACCAGGGCGGTCGCCATCGACGTCACCGGCGGTGGACTGCTTGTAAAGTGCGTAGATTTCAAGCAGCGTCATGTTGTCCGGCCGTTCAGCGAGATTTTTCGAGGCGGCGAGGGCGTCTTCGAATCGGGCTTGCAAGCTCATGCGGGTCTCCGGTGGACGTTAGGGCTGATGCTGGGGATACGCTCGAGAAATGCTGGGGCCGATCGCGCGAGGCGCTCGGCCGCTCATGTCGCTCATGCCAGTCATGCTGACGATCCTGACGCAGCAGACCCGTTGGATCAGACGCCGAGCAACTCGACGTCGAAAATCAACGTTGCGTTCGGCGGAATCGCACCACCAGCGCCACGCGCGCCATAACCGAGCGCGGCCGGAATGATCAGCGTCCGATGGCCGCCGATTTTCATGCCCTGCACACCTTGGTCCCAGCCCTTGATCACATGACCGGCGCCCAGCGGAAATTCGAACGGATCGTTGCGATCCTTGCTCGAATCGAACTTCTTGCCGGCGCTGCCGTCGGCATTGCGCAGCCAGCCGGTGTAATGGACGGTGACATGGTCGCCTGCCTTGGCTTCGGCGCCGTCGCCGACCACCTTGTCTTCATATTCGAGGCCGGTCGCGGTCATTACTGTTGGCATGGTGTTCCTTTGTCTGATCAGGGAAATGGGGTACGGACGACTCGGATTGTAGCAGGGCTGCGACATCTTTTTTCGTGGCGCCTCCCGGGACATGCGCTGTGGAGTTGCCGTGCAACGTCGCACTGCAACAGCAGACCACCCGCCACGCGCTTGATCTTTTGGCAAGGCAATAAGCCCGATGCGCATTCCGGTCACGCGGTAAAATAATGTGTTACCGGAAGCGCCGCGCGCCTCTGACAATTTCGAACGGAATTCATGTCTAGTCATCCTGTCAAGTATGCCGGCGTTGCCGGTGCCCTTTCTCTTGCTGCCATCCGCGTTGCTGCCGCAAACGGGTTCGCCACTGCGCGCCGCATCGTCACGGGTCAGCCCGCGCGTGCACTGTGCCTGCTGGCTGCCTGTGTTTTCGTCACGGCGACACCGGCCGTGCAGGCCGAAGTCGTGGTGGTGCTCAATTCCCGCGATGCGACCGTGAGCCTGCTGGACCAGGCGACCTACCGGGAGATCAAGTCGATCCCGGTGGGCAAAGAACCGCATCACCTGATGGCCACGCCGGACAACAAGTCGCTGATCGTGGCCAGCGCCACCGGCAACGAGCTGATCTTCCTGGATCCGAAAAGCGGCGAGATCCAGCGCCGCGTAAAGGACATCATCGATCCCTATCAAATCGGCTTTTCGCCCGACCAGAAATGGTTCGTCTCGAATGCGCTGCGCCTGGACCGGGTCGACCTCTACCGTTTTGACGGCCATGACATGAAGCTCGCCAAGCGCCTGCCGCTGGCAAAAATGCCAAGCCACATGGCGTTTTCCGCTGACAGCGCCACCGTCTTCATCACCCAGCAGGGCAGCGACGAGATCAGCGCCATCGACCTGGCAACGCAAACCGTGAAGTGGACGATGCCGGTGGGCAAACTCCCGGCCGGCATCGCCATGACGCCGGACGACAAATATCTCCTGGTCGGCATCATGGGCAGTGATTACGTCGAAGTCATCGACTGGCGCGCCCGCAAGAGCATCAAGCGGATCAAGGCCGGCGAGGGCGCGCACAACTTCCGTGCGCTGGGCGACAAGCGCCGTACCTTCGTCTCGAACCGGGTCGCCAACACGATCAACATCATCGACCAGCAGACCCTGGAAAACGTCGGCACGATTGCCGTGCCGGGCGGGCCTGACTGCATGGAGCTGACTGAAGACGGCAAGACCCTGTGGGTGACCCTACGCTGGATCAAGAAAGTGGCCGTGATCGACGTTGCCTCACGCAAGGTCATCAAGCTGATTCCGGTCGGACGTTCACCGCATGGGGTCTACTTCATCAACAATGCCGCGCGTCTCTGAGCTTCGCAATCCGGTCGTGATCGCAGGTTCGCCTGCGATGCGGCGGCCCCGTGCCGGTCGCGCACACCCGTTGGTCGTGGCGGCAGCTTGCATGGCGATCTGCGCGGCAGCCATTCCGGCCGGTGCGGTGGGTGCACCCGCGCCCGCTGCCTGCAAGGGCACGATCTATCTTACCTTCGATACCGGCAGCCAGTCGCAAGCAACGCTCATTGCCGAGACCCTGCACCGGCACGACATCAAGGCCACGTTTTTCCTGGCGAATGAAAAGACGGTCAATGGCGACCATTCGCTCGACCCGTCCTGGGCGCCTTATTGGAAAGCCCGGGTGGCGGAAGGCCATGCCTTCGGCACGCACACCTTCGATCATGTCTACGTGCAGCATGACCTGCCCGATGGACGAATCGAAGTAAAGCCGCAGTTCGGTGCCCAGGCCGGCCGCAAGCTGGCCTGGACCAAAGAGCAGTATTGCGCGGAGTTGCGCCGTGTCGACGCGCGGTTCCTGCAGCTGACCGGCCACCAGCTCGACCCGCTCTGGCGGGCGCCTGGCGGTCACCTGTCGCCAGCCATCGACGCCGCTGCCACACAGTGCGGTTATGCGCATGTGGCATGGGCGCCGGCCGGATACTCGGGCGATGAGCTGCCCAGCGAGCAGGTGTCGAATGCCACGCTGCTCAAGCAATCCGTGGCGCGTCTGCGCGATGGTGACATCGTCATGGCGCACATGGGCATCTGGTCGCGCAAGGATCCCTGGGCGCCGGCGGTGCTGGAGCCCATGATCAACGGCCTGGAGCAGAAGGGTTTCTGCTTTGCGACCCTGCGCAGCCATCCGGCCTACCGTGCCCGTTTTGCGGCCGTCAGATGAATGCGTTGACCCTGTTTCTTTCCCTAGCCTGCCGAGGCGGTGCCCGATGAATCCGATGCCAATCCAACTGCTGGTCGACTGGTTCGCCGCCACCCAGGGCTGGCTGTTTGAAACCGTCGTGCAGCCAACGATGCAGTTGCTGGGGCTTGGTGAATTTACCGAGTCTGCGTTCGAAGGCACGGAATGGTTCCTGATCGGCGTGATCGAGATTGCGTTGCTGTATGCGATCCTGCGTCCGCTGGAAGCCTTGATCCCGGTGCATGCGATGACAGACCGGCGCGCCCGCTGGAATGATTTTCTCTATACGGCGCTGCATCGCCTGGGCGCTTTCACGGTGCTGATCTTCTTTCTGCTCGATCCGGTCATGGACCACATCACCGGCCTGTTGCACCTGCGGGGCTACAAGCCATTCAACCTGGAGACCTTGTGGTCCGACAGCGCCACCCATCCGGTCGTCGGTTTCCTGATCTACCTGGTGGTGCTGGATTTCTTCGAATACTGGTATCACCGTGCCTCCCATCAGTTCCACTGGTGGTGGGGGCTGCACAGCCTCCATCACAGCCAGCAGAACATGAATCTCTGGAGCGACAACCGCAATCATCTGCTGGACGATTTCCTGCACGACGTCTACCTTGCCTGCATCGCCTTGGCCGTCGGCGTCGAGCCCGGCCAGTTCATCCTGCTGGTGGTGGCTTCGCGGATGCTGCAAAGCCTGCAGCATGCCAACGTGCGGCTGCATTTCGGCGCGATCGGGGAGCGCCTCCTGGTGTCGCCGCGGTTTCATCGCCTGCACCATGCGGTAGGCATCGGCCACGAGACGCGCGGCAGCGGCACGCTCGGCGGCCATAATTTTGCCGTCCTGTTCCCACTTTGGGACGTCGTGTTTCGCACCGCTGATTTCAGCCCCCGTTTCGAGGCCACCGGCGTGCGCGATCAGTTGCCAGGGCCGCAAGGCGCAGGACGTGACTATGGCGCAGGCTTCTGGTCCCAACAATGGCTGGGCGTCAAGCGCATGGTTGAATTTGCCCGCAGGCCATCGCTCTGATGCGTCTGGTGCTGCAATCGCTGGGTCGGGCGCTCTGGTCACAACTGCATCCCCGGATGCTGTTGCTCACGCTGCTGCCCTTCGTGTTGTCGCTGGTGCTCTGGGGTGTCGTGCTGTGGCTGACGCTGCAGCCGATGATCGACCGGATGCAGGCCTATTTTCTCGACAATGACGGTTTCCGCTTCGCGGGCAATCTGCTCGCCTTCTTCGGCCTGGCAGCGCTGAAAACAGTGCTGGTGCCGTTGCTGGCGATGTGGGTCCTGCTGCCGCTGATGATCCTGACTGCGCTGCTCTTCGTGGGCACGCTGGCCATGCCGGCTGTGGTCAGGCATGTCGCCAGCAGGCGCCATCCGACACTGGCGCTGCAGCGTGGCGGCAGTCTGCTGGGAACCTTGTGGGTATCGCTGTCGTCGTTCGGGGTGTTCCTCGTGCTGTGGCTGCTGAGCTTGCCGTTGACACTTTTTCCCCCGTTGACTTTCCTGATTCCGCCGCTGCTCTGGGGCTGGCTGACCTACCGCGTCATGGCCTACGATGCGCTGGCTGCCCATGCCAGTGCCGACGAATGGCGTCGATTGGTGCGGCATCATCGCTGGCCGCTGCTGGTCATCGGCATGGCAACCGGCATGCTGGGCGCCGCGCCGACGCTGTTGTGGCTCGGCGGCGCCTTGTCAGTCCTGTTGTTTCCGGTGCTGGCCGGCTCGGCGATCTGGTTCTATGTGCTGGCGTTCGTCTTCACCGGCCTGTGGTTCGCGCAGTATTGCCTGGCAGCGCTGGCGCAGCAACGCAGCGACGATGCGCTCGCCATCGCATCTCCGGCAATGAAGGACATTCCCGCCGACGACCGGCCGGCCGTGTCCCGGGGCAGATAGCCAGACCGGCGCAGTCGACCGGCGCCTGGCATTACACTATGGCCCGGCCGATCTGCGGCCGATCATTCCATCACTCCAGCGGAGAATCACATGGCATTTGGCCTGATCATCATCGGCGACGAAATCCTTTCGGGCAAACGTGAAGACAAACATTTTCCGAAAGTGCTGGCGATCCTGAAAGAGCGCGGCCTGTCGCTCGGCTGGGCCGAATATCTCGGCGACGATCCGGTGCGCATCACCGATGCGCTGCGCCGCGCCCTGGCTGGCGACGACATCGTGTTTTCCTGCGGCGGCATCGGCGCCACGCCGGACGACCATACCCGCCAGTGCGCCGCGGCAGCCCTCGGCGTGCCGCTGGCGCTGCACCCCGACGCCCGCCAGCGGATCCGCGACCGCATGGTGGAGATGGCGCGCGAAGCGGGCAAGCCGATCGACCTCGAGACGCCGGACAATCTGCAGCGCCTGAAGATGGGTGAATTCCCGCAAGGTGCGCGCCTGATCGAAAATCCGTACAACAAGATTCCCGGTTTTTCCATCGCCGGACTGGCTGGCGCGGTCGTGCATTTCGTCCCCGGGTTTCCAGTGATGGCCTGGCCGATGATTGCCGCAGTCCTCGATGCGCATCATGCGGAACTGTTCCACCGGACCGCCTGGTTCGAACAGTCTGTACTGGTCTACGAAATGGCGGAATCGACCCTGACCCCATTGATGGAAGAAATCGAGGCTGCCTATCCGCAGACGAAAGTGTTCAGCCTGCCCAGCGTGGGCGACGCCGTCACGCGGCGGCACATCGAACTCGGCGTGAAGGGCGAACCGGCGCAGGCACAGGCGGGCCTGGCGCACATGCTGGCTGCCCTCGATGCGATGGGTGCGGAGCACGCACCGACGCCAGTGCCCGAGGCATCTTCCTGATGGCGCCGCAGTCAAGCCGATGACGGCAATCCTGGTCGTTATCGCCCGGCTTGTTATGATGCCGGATTGCGCCTAGCGCGCGATCGGATTGCCATCATGTTCGGATTTTTATTCAGGCGCGCCAAGCCCGTCCCCGTCCCGTCTGCAAAAGAAAGCATTGCCGCGCCCGAAGCCGATGCCCGCTCTGCCGGCACAGCACTGGCGCGCGCCGAATCACTCGCCATCGCGGCCTCGGTGCAACACGACGAAGCGGGGGCGATCGCTTTCCTCCTCGCCTGCCCGGTGCCGGAAGCGCGCCTGTTGGCAGCGCAGGCGGTGCGCTCCCGCACTGGCCTGGAGCAGGTCCGCCGCGGCCTGCGTGACACGGATCGCCGCGTTGTCCGGCTCATGCAACAGCGGCTGGAGCAGCACGAACAGCAGGCAGCCGGGCAGCGAAAGGCGCAGGCGGTGATTGCCGAGGCAGTGTTGCTGGCACGGTCTCCCGTGCTGCGGGCGAACCAGGTGGTCATGCTGGAACAGGCATGGCAATCGATCGGCGAGGGCGCCGCTGCGCTTCAGGCCGACTATGCCGCCCTGCATTGCACGCTCACGGCGCGCCTGCAGGCACAGGCCGCGCTCCAGCGCCGCATGCTTGACGCCACCGATGCGTTGCGTCAGGCGCTGGCTTCGGCTGATGTCACCGGCGATTTTTCCTGCATCACGCAGTTGATCACGGGAGTCGGACACGAGGCAGAAGCCGTCAGCCTGCCGAAGCAACTGGTCCCGGAACTCCTGCGGCTCTGGTCACAGGTGGAGGCGCTGCGTGATGCCGCGGCCACGCAAACGGCGGCGCTGCAAGCGCAGGCTGCCGCTGCGCAGGCGGCC
Source organism: Herminiimonas sp. (assembly GCA_043729515.1). Taxonomy (GTDB): domain Bacteria; phylum Pseudomonadota; class Gammaproteobacteria; order Burkholderiales; family Burkholderiaceae_D; genus JANXSS01. The sequence goes on along the minus strand of JAYTLK010000015.1, from coordinate 29,877 downwards.
ACCGTCAAGGCGGCGACAGAGTCCGCCGACGCATGCCCGCCGGGCGCGACAGCGCATGACGTCTGCGTGCCGCCCCCGTGCGGCGATGGCACACCTGTCGGCCGGGTCGGGACTGGAGGCGAAGCCGGCGAAGCAGCGTTTGCCGCGACCACCATCGCGCAATCAGCCGACATTGCCACCGGCGCCTTGGTACCCGATTTTGCAGCACCGGCCGATGCACCGGAACGTCGGCGACAGCGTGCTGCCGCCCTGGAGGCATTGCAAGCCGCGCTGGAAGAAGGCGGCTTGCTCAAGGCGATCGAACAGGACCGGCTGCTGCGCTCGCTCGACCAGGACGAGCGTCGCATACCCGCCGTCGAGAAGGCCGCGCTGCAGGCGGCGCGTGCCGAGCTGGCGCGCTTGCAGGGCTGGGCTCGCTGGGGCGGCGCGGTGTCGCGCGATGAACTGATCGCCACGGTGGAAGCGTTGCCGCAGCAGCAATTGCCGCTCTCCGAGCTGGGCAAGAAGATCGGCAGCATGCGCGAGCGCTGGAAGGCGCTGGACGCCACGGCCGGCGTTGCGTCGCGGGCTGGATGGATGCGATTCGATGCCGCCTGCACGGCTGCCCACGCGCCCGTGGCAGCGCACCTGGCGGCGCTTGCCGCGCAGCGCAATGCCAATGCCGAACGGGCACAGGTGCTGTTGTCCGAGATTGCAGCCTTCATGGCGACGGTAGGTCATGACGACCGGACAATTGCAACCGACATCGCTACCGGCGGTGCGCAGACCCCGGCAGCGCCGACGCTACCCGTGATCGATCCGTCGGCAGACATCGACTGGCGCGCCCTGGCGGCATTCAGCCAGCGTTTGCAACAGGCATGGCAGCGTCTGGGCCCGAGGGAACGGCGTGAGCAGAAGCGTCTTGACGCCGCATTCACGCGCGCGATGCAACCGATGCAGGATGTGCTTGGCGCCCGTCATGCGCAAGAGACCGCACTGCGCCGGCAATTGATCGGGCAAGTATTGGCCCTGCCTCCCCAGGCGCGCGATACGCCGCAGCAGCTGCAGGCATTGCAGGCACGTTGGCAGCAGCAGGCCAAGGCGTTCCCGCTGGAACGGCGCGAAGAGCAGTTGGTGTGGGATCAATTCCGAGCCGCTTGTGATGCGGTGTTTGCCGCCCGCAAGGATGCCGGCGCAGTGGCCGACGCCCAGCGCGTGGCGAACCTGGCGCAAAAGCGCGCGACCTGCGAAGCGCTCGAGCAACTTGCCGCTGCAACGGGTGATGCATCGCCAACAGCTGCGAGCCTGCATGCATTGCGGGCAGCCTGGGATGCCGCCGGCGCGGTGCCACGCGCAGTGGAAGAGGCCTTGCGAACGCGTTATGCAGCAGCGCTGGCAGCGGTCGAGGAGCGGATACGGCAGGTACGGCGCAGCACTGCCGCCAGCCAGCAGCAAGCTCTGCTGGCTGGCGTCATGCTGTGCCTGGATGCGGAAGCGGCGGCAGTGCAGGCAAACGCCGGTGAAGCCATTGCCTCGGTGCAAGAGAGGTGGCAGCGGCTGCCTGCTCTACCGAAGCCGTATCACCACATCATGGAAACCCGTTTCGATGCAGCCATTTCCGGGATCGCAACTGCAGCACCGGCGTATTTGCGGCGGCTGCATGCCACCGCGGCGGAATGCGATGCGCTGTTGCTGCGCCTGGAAGTTGCCACCGGTGTCGCGTCACCGGCGCGTTTCACGCGCGAGCGCATGGCGCAGCAGGTATCGGATTTGCAATCGGCGTTCAAGCAAGCAGGCGTATCCCCGCGTTCCCTCGAGCCTTTGCTGGCAGAATTTCTCGCCTTGCCGGTTCTGGCCGAGGCTGAAACGCGCGGCCGGATGACGGTCATTCTTCAGGCAGTCGTGCTCGGGTAGTCAAGCCGGTCAGGCAGTTTTGACGGCGCGCTGCAACGTCACTGCGCGGGCAGTCGTCGGACGATTGCGACTCATGCAGTGGGAGGCGAGGTCACGCGCCGATTTCCGGTCGCGCCATCGTGCGATGATCTCCCGCTGGGCCAATAAAAAAGCCCGATCAATGCGATCGGGCTTTTTTTCGTGGTGTGGTGCTGGAGCACATGGCGCAGAGGCCACGCGTGGCCAACCAACCGGCTGCTTACTTCTTGCCGCGGCCAGCAGTCTTTTCAGCGACCTGCGACATTTGGGTGACGGCGTTGTTCATGTTGCTTTCCATCGTCTCGACCGCTTGCTTGGTGGTCTTGGTCAACTGTGCATAGCCCGCATTTGCATTATCGATCGCGGAACGCAGGACGGTGATCATTTGCTCCGATCCGGCTGGCGCATTCTTGCTCAGTTCGTCAATCAGCGCCATCATCTTGCGGTTCGTGTCAGCGACCTGCGTCTCGGCGGCTTTGGTGAATTCTGCCTGGGTGCTGGAGGCGATCGATGCCAGATGACGGCCATATGCCATGGCTTTTTCAGCACCTGGCTGAGCCTGTGCCGCACTCATTGCGATCAATTCCTGCGGATCCTTTGCGGTCAGCATCTGACGAGCGCTGGCACTGGACTCTTCCATCGATGCCTTGACGACGTTCAAATTGAGATCCACCATCTTTTCAACGCTTTCGAATGCCTTGCCGGTCAGTGCCGTGATCATCGCCAGTTGCGCTTCGAAATGACTTTTGGTTGCTGCTGAGAATTCTTCTGGAAGATTTAACATAGAGGCTCCAATGTGGTTGTTTTTGTGCAGTGCAACAAAGCGTATTGTAAGAGTTGGGTGCTAAATGTCAAGCGACTTGTTGATATTTGTCGTGTTACGCTAATTTATTGTTTTCACAGGCTCTTTTGTATTTGACCTTTCTTGCATGGATGCGTTCTATAGCGATCACTTCGTTTTGCCCCTGCCACCCGGCCACCGTTTTCCAATGCAAAAATACCGCCTCTTGCGTGAGGGGGTCGCAAAGCTTCGCGACATTCGGTTGCAGGAAGCGCCGGCTGCGAGCAATGGCGTGCTGGCGCTGGCGCATGATCCGCGCTACATCAACGCAGTGATCGATGGCAGTCTCTCGCCACAGCAACAAAAGGCGATCGGCTTTCCCTGGTCACCGGAGATGGTGGAACGCTCGCGTCGCGCGACCGGCGCCACCATTGCCGCTTGCCGCAGCGCTCTGGCTGCAGATGGCTGCGGCGTGGCGGCAAATCTGGCCGGCGGCACGCATCATGCCCATGCCGATCGCGGCGAAGGTTTCTGCGTCTTCAACGACGGCGCGGTTGCCGCACGGCTGATGCAGGCCGAGCGGCGGGTGCAGCGCGTGGCGATCGTCGATTGCGATGTCCATCAAGGCAACGGCACCGCGTCCATCCTCGCCCGGGATGCGTCGGTGTTTACCTTGTCCCTGCATGGGGCGCTGAATTATCCTTTCGACAAAGCCGTCGGCGACCTCGATGTCGGTCTGCCCGACGGCACCGGTGACGCCGATTATCTGGCCGCGCTCGATGCGGCATTGCAGACCATGCTGGCACGCTTCGCGCCGCAGCTCGTCATTTATCTCGCCGGCGCCGACGCGCACGAGGGCGACCGGCTCGGCCGCCTGCGGCTCAGCATGGCCGGCATGGCCGCGCGGGACGAAATGGTGTTCCAGATGGCGCAGCGGCGTGCTGTACCGGTTGCGGTTACCATGGGGGGAGGGTACGGCAAGAATATCGACGACACCGTTGCCGTGCACCTGCAGACCATCGCCATCGCCGCACGTCACGCGCGCTAAAAAAATCGATCGATACCATCAATCAGGCTGGCAACGATGCCGCCACGGGGATGTTTCATGACTTCAGTTGCACCTGCCGCCGGCGCTGCCGTCACGGCGACTGCGAGCCGCTGGCTTGTTCTCATGCCGATCGTGTTCGTGATCCTGTGGAGCACCGGCTTCATTGTTGCCAAGTTCGGCCTGCCCTATGCACCGCCCCTGACTTTTCTGCTGCTGCGTTTCGGCGGCGTCGCACTGGTCCTGTTTCCGCTGGTGCTGTTTGCCCGTGCGCCCTGGCCGCATGGGCGGGTCGCCGACATCGCGCTGTCCGGCGTGCTGGTGCATGCGGGGTATGTCGGCGGGGTCTGGTGCGCGATTCGACTTGGCATGCCGGCCGGCCTGGCAGCGTTGATCGTTGGCATGCAGCCGGTGCTGACCGCGTTTGCCGCGCCGATGATCGGCGAACGGGTCATGCCACGGCAGTGGATCGGCCTGCTGCTTGGCATTGGCGGCGTCGGGCTGGTGGTGTCTAACAAGATCAGCATGATCGGGCTGTCGATGGGCAGCATCGGATTGGCAGTCTTCGGTCTGTTGACCATCACGCTGGGGACGCTCTATCAGAAGCACCGGTGCGCGCATTTCGACCTGCGCAGCGGCACCCTGATTCAATACGTGGCTTCCGCACTGGTCATGCTGCCCCTGGCAATCCATTTCGAAAACTTCGATCTGGCGATGTCGGCGGTCCACTGGACACCACGCTTCATCGGCGCATTGTTGTGGGCGATCCTGGTGCTGTCGATCGGCGCCGTGTTCCTGCTCTTCGCACTGATCCGCCGCAGCGCCGCCACCAGCGTGACCAGCCTCCTGTATCTGACACCACCGACCACTGCGCTCATGGCGTGGGCCATGTTCGGCGAAGTGTTCTCGCTGACCGGCCTGGCCGGCATGGTGCTGGCCGTGGCTGGCGTGGCATTCGTGGTCAAGAAATGACGCGGGCAACACCGCGCGCACGGGACGCCTACCGGCATTTCCAGCCAATCACGACCCGCTGGGCAGACAACGATGCCTACGGCCATGTCAACAATGTCGTCTATTACAGCTGGTTCGACACGGTCGTCAACACGTTCCTGATCCAGCACCGTCAGCTCGATGTCGAACAGGGCGCCGTGATTGGCCTGGTGATCGAAACGCAATGCGCCTATTTCTCGTCGATCGCTTTTCCGGAGTCGGTCGTGGCTGGCTTGCGCGTCACGCGGTTGGGTCACTCCAGTGTGCGCTACGAGATCGGCATTTTCCGTGGCGACGACATGGCGCCGGCAGCGCAGGGGCATTTCGTGCATGTGTATGTCGACCGTGTCGGCCGTCGGCCAATCCCCTTGCCGGCGGCATTGCGAAGCCTGCTGGAATCGATCCGGGTTGACGCTGACTGAACCGATCAGGCAGTGGCCGCTCCGCCACCGGGCGGGAAAGGCGGCGCTTTCGGCAGCCTCACCGTGAACTGGGTGCCGGCATCGGCCGTCGAGGTGACCGAAATCGATCCACGGTGTGCATTCACCACTTCTCGGGCAATGTAGAGGCCCAGGCCAAGACTCTGGCTGACCGGCTGCTGCACTTCTTCATGTTCCACAAAATGCACCAGCGGCTCGAATACCGAATGTAATTTGTTCGGTGGAATCGGGTTGCCCTGGTTCAGGATGGTGGCTACCGCCTCATCCCCGTCCGATACCAGCCGCACCTGCACCGCCGATGCTTTCGTGCCGTGCTGGATCGCGTTACCGATCACGTTTGAAAATACCTGAGCGATCCGGTTCTCGTCCCAGTTGCCGTCGAGTTCGCCCTCGGCTGAAAACTCGATCGGGCGTTCCTGATGCAAGGTGCGCAGTTCATCCACGGTCGCCATGCAGACGGTGGCCAGGTTCATCTGCCTAGGCGCCAGTGGCAGGCCGGAGCCAAGGTTGGTACGGGTGAAATCGATCAGGTCTTCGACCAGCAAGCTCATGCGCCGACTGCTGCTGTAGATGCGGTTCGCTGCCAGCGCGTATTTGGGTGTCAGGTCCTGCGCCCGCATGAGGTAGGTCGACGCCGTGATGGTGGTGCCGAGCGGATTGCGCAGATCATGGCCCAGGATCGCCAGGAGCAGGTTTTGTGACTGCTTCACCATCCTGGCGTAACGCGCCACCGACTCGGCCAGCAATTGGTCGACTGCCTCATTGAAACGCATGACGTCGCGCGGGTCGGTGCGCAGGTCCTCGGACGAGCTGTCTGCCCATAGCCGCAGCACGCTGGCGCGCAGGGCGCGGTATTCCGAGACCAGCTGCTCGATCGTGTAGCCCGACAACAAACGCGCCGCAGCATGGGTTTCAGCTGCGGTCTCATGCGCTTGACGGTCGCCGCGGCCTTTCGATTTTTCGGTTTGGGCGCGCTGGCTTTGATCGGTTCGCAGGTCTTGCGCGATGACGTGCAGCATCTGGGATGCGTGGTCGCGCAAGGCGGCATCGTCCATCGTGAGCGCAGGCAGCTCGATCGTCCTGGCAAAATCTTCCCAGCGCTGCAAAATCGGTTCCAGATTCTGCAGGATGAAATCGGCAAGGCGGATTGGCGAACCAGAAGGCATGATGTTCCTCGGGCCGCGTTGAATGCGTGGTCCCTGAATCGATCTTAACAGTGAAGATTCACACGCCGGTTGTAGAAAAGGCCGCTTGTTGCGATCTTTTCGGCGCTGCCGGGAGGCAGGGGTGAAAAGCGCGAAATAATAATGTGTTACGGTAATTTAAACAAAGCGTCGGACCTTTCAGCAGGCATTCCATTCATTTCAGCCGTTAAAATTTTCAGGAGACCATGCATGACCGAGCCATCCCGCCAGGAGATCGTCGACGAAGCCATTCGTTCGCGTCGTTCGATCCGTGCCTTTCTGCCAACGCCAGTGCCACAGGCCGAGATCACCGCGCTGCTCGAGGTCGCCGCACGCGCGCCGTCGGGGACCAATACCCAGCCCTGGAAAGTCTATGTGCTGACCGGCGAGCGCAAGGCCCGCCTGTCGCAGGCAATCATCGACGTCTATCTCGATCCGGCGCGTGCTGCCGAACATGGCGAGGAGTATCACTACTACCCGGTAAAATGGTTTTCGCCCTACATCGACCGCCGACGCAAGGTAGGCTGGGATCTGTATGCGCTACTGGGCCTCGGACGCGACAACAAGGCCGGCATGCAAGCCCAGCATGCGCGCAACTATGCCTTCTTCGATGCACCGGTCGGCCTGATGTTTACCATCGACCGCGCCATGGAGAAGGGGTCGTGGCTGGACTACGGAATGTTCCTGCAAAACGTGATGATCGCGGCCCGCGGTCGGGGGCTCGACACCTGCCCGCAGGCGGCCTTCACGCAGTTCCACAGAATTATCAAAGACGTGCTGGAGTTACCTGAAAACGAACAGGTGGTGTGCGGCATGGCGCTGGGTCATGCCGACGTGAGCCGGGTCGAAAATTCGCTGGTGACCGAGCGGGAACCAAGCGCGGGATTCGTGCGTTATCTGGATTGACCAACTATTTTCTGGCAGACCAGCGCTTCAGGTTTTTGCCGTCGAATCCATGATTCTCGGGGTTTTCGGCAGGCGCACCGTGAAGGCGGTGCCAGTTTCGGCGGTGGAGTCGACCGAAATGGCGCCGCCGTGTCCCAGCACCACTTCGCGGGTGATGTAGAGCCCGAGACCCATGCTGAGGTTCTTGGTCGGCGCCGGCGCGTCCGCCAGCCGCGCCGCATAGCGCACCAGCGGCTCGAAGATCGACTGCATCTTGTGAAACGGAATTGGCGCGCCATCGTTCCAGACGGTGGCAACCACCTGATTTTTTTCATCGGCACGGACGCGCACGCGAACCGGAGAATCCTTCGATCCATGCTGCAGCGCATTGCCGATCAGGTTGGAAAATACCTGCGCCATCCGGTTTTCGTCCCAGATGCCGTCCAGCGCGCCGTGGCAATCGAGTTCGATGCTGCGATCGATGTGCAGGGTCCGTAATTCATCGACGCAGGCGGCGCAGACGACGCCAAGGTCCATGGCCCGCGGTGAGAAAGGCAGCGTTGCGCCGAGATTGCTGCGGGTGAAGTCGATCAGGTCTTCCACCAGCAGGCCCATGCGCACGCTGCTCTTGTGGATGCGCGTGGCCGCCTGCAGGCAACCCGGTGGCATGTCCGGCGCGCGCATGAGATAGGTGGACGAATTAATGGTGGCGCCCAAAGGATTGCGCAGATCGTGCGCCAGCACCGCCATCATCATGTGTTGCGCCTGCTTGACCAGCTTCGCATAGCGGGCCACGGACTCTGCCAGCAACTGATCGACCGCTTCGTTGAAACGCGTTACATCCTCGGGCGCGGTCACGACCCCCCTGCCTGCATGCTCGGCCCAGTGTTTCAGCACGCTGGCACGCAGCGCGCGATATTCCGACACCAGCTGTTCCACGGTGTAGCCGGAAGCCAGTCGTGCCGCGGCATGGGTTTCACTTGCCGTGTCCTCGTCGGACAGGCGCTTGCCATTGCCTTTCGATTTTTCGGCTTGCGTCTTGTCGCTCTGGTGGTTTGCAAGGTCGAGTGCGATTGCATTGAGCATCTGCATTGCATGATCACGCAGCGCCTGGTTATCCATGGTCAGCGCCGGTGGCTCGATCGTCCGGGCGAAATCCTCCCAGTCCTGCATGATCGATTCGATGTGCGTGGTAATGAAGTCGTAGAGACGCATGATCGGTGGGCTTGGGAACAAACGTAGGAGGGCGCCGCAATGTCGGACGGCATTCGTCGAAGCGAACTTGCAAGGTAACTGAAGCTTAGCAAATATTTTACCGACCATCCGTGGCTTTGTGCACTGTGGAATCTCATGCAACGCAAAGGCTGCAACGTCGGCAACGGTTACCATGCCAAGCCTGCACCTCTGCCCCGACAACAATCTTTCTGGAGAACTCCATGCATCGCATCGCAGTACTCGCCGGCGACGGCATCGGCAAGGAAACCGTGCCTGCTGGCATGCACGTCATCGACATTGCTGCCCGCCGCTTCGACATCGACCTGCAATGGGATGTCCGCGATTTCGCCTCTTGCGACTATTTTGCAAAACATGGCCAGATGATGCCCGATGACTGGAAGGATCAGGTCGGCGGGCATGACGCGATCTTTTTCGGCGCCGTTGGCTGGCCGGCCACGGTCCCGGACCATGTGTCGCTGTGGGGTTCCCTGATCAAGTTCCGGCGGGAGTTCGATCAGTACGTCAACCTGCGGCCATGCCGGCTGATGCCCGGCGTGCCTTCGCCCCTGGCCAACCGGGTTCCAGGCGACATCGATTTCTACGTCGTGCGGGAAAATACCGAGGGTGAGTATTCCGCGATCGGCGGCCGCATGTACGAAGGCAGCGAGCGCGAGGTGGTATTCCAGCAAAGCATTTTTTCACGTCATGGCACCGACCGTATCCTGAAGTTCGCTTTCGAACTGGCGCAGCGCCGCCCGAAAAAACACCTGACCTCGGCCACGAAATCGAACGGCATCTCGATCACGATGCCGTATTGGGACGAACGGGTGGCTGCCATGGGCGACCGCTATCCAGATGTGCGGTGGGACAAATACCACATCGATATTCTCACCGCCCAGTTCGTGCTGCATCCGGACTGGTTCGACGTGGTGGTCGCTTCGAACCTGTTTGGCGACATCTTGTCCGACCTCGGACCGGCCTGCACCGGCACGATCGCGATCGCGCCTTCCGCCAACATCAATCCGGAGCGATTGTTTCCCTCGCTGTTCGAACCGGTTCATGGCTCGGCGCCCGACATCGCCGGACAGGGCGTGGCCAATCCGATCGGCCAGATCTGGGCCGGCGCGATGATGCTGGAGCATCTCGGTCATGCCGAAGCCGGGACGGCGGTAGTCAAGGCGATTGAAGCGGTGCTGGGTGCCGGGCGGGGTCATGCACCCCTGACGCGGGATATCGGCGGGACTGCAGGTACCATGGACTTGGCGCGGGCAATCGGCGAAGCGCTTTGATGGGAAGAAATATTGTGACGGTCGTTAAAATTCGCAATCCGCGTCGTTCTCGGTGACATCAGCATTCAACCATCGATTCGAGATTGAACTTTCAAAGATGCAATAGAGCGCAAAATTGTATCCTAGAAAGCTCATGAATAAGGGCGGCTAAGCTCCTAATTCGCTTGCGAAATCCCGTCAATTTGCTACACTGCAAGCTATTTTTTTGCCTCTTTGCAGGAGCTGTCGATGGCCAGAAGCGCGCTCGGAATCGCTTGTTCCCTTATGTTGCTCATGGGCGCGACGCAACTGACTCAGGCGGCGCAGGCTGCCGACGGCCGACATTCGCCGAAGGCAGGGCGGGCGCATTCATCCGGCATCGCCAAGGCGGCGGTCGGACATGGCAAGAAACGCCACGCCGTGCATCGCCAGGCGGTTGCGGCGGCAGCCGTCAACATCGATTCCCGTGAACGTCTGGTGCGCCGGGTCGTCAGCAGCCATGGCCGCAATCGCGTGGCCTATCAACCGATCGCTTTTGCGCCAGCCATTCCCGTGGTGCCGCCGGTCATCAGCGCCGGCGATCTGGCTGGTTTGAACCTGACCCGTGATCCGCTTGATCTGAAGTCGAGCGTGGCGCTGGTGCTGGATCAGACGAATTCCCAGGTGCTGTTCGAAAAGAATTCCAGCGTGGCATTACCGATTGCCTCCATCACCAAGCTGATGACGGCCCTGGTCGTTGTGGAAGCGAAACAGGACATGAGCGAGGTCCTGGAAGTGACGGCCGACGATGTGGATCATGAAAAGAACAGTGCGTCACGCTTGTCGGTTGGCTCGCATTTGAGCCGGACCAACATGCTGCATATCGCGCTGATGAGTTCGGAAAACCGGGCAGCGTCGGCGCTGGGCCGCAATTTTCCGGGCGGCCTGGCGGCATTCGTCGTCGCCATGAATGCCAAGGCACATGCGCTTGCGATGAGCGACACCCATTACGTCGAGCCGACCGGACTGTCGAGTCGCAACGTGGCCAGTGCCCGCGACCTCGCCAAGCTGGTGATTGCCGCCAGTGCGCATCCGATCCTGCGCGAATTCTCCACCGACACGAAATACGTGGTCGATACCGGCCGTCGCTCGCTGCAATATGCCAACTCGAATCATCTCGTGGCCAACCCCGGCTGGGACATCGGCATCCAGAAAACAGGCTACATCACCGAAGCCGGGCGCTGCCTCGTGATGCAGGCGAAAATCGATGGCCGGCCGATCGTGATGGTGTTCCTCGATTCAAAGGGCAAGCAGTCACGCCTGGCCGATGCCGGACGGATTCGCAAGTGGCTTGAACTGGAAGCCACGAAATCGGCAGGCGCCCGCCAGCCGGTGTTGCAAACGGTGAGTGCGCCACAGGGCTAGAGTGCATTGGTGACGCCGTCTGAAGCCATGAAGCGGCAGTTCCAGGTCAGTGACCGCCGTGGGCCACGCCACCGGAATCCAGGGCTTGCGCATCGTCAGGCACGTATCCCAGCACGACCGAGATCTGGTTTGCCGTTGCCACCAGGTCTTCCAGCCACACGTCCTGCAAGCGGTCTGCCGGCGCCGAAATCGACAATCCGGCAATCAGCCGGCCGCCATCGTCGCGGATGCCGGCCGCCATGCAGCGCACGCCCAGTTCGAGTTCTTCATTGTCGCGGGCATAGCCACGCGAGCGCACCAGGCTCAGGTCCCGTTCCAGCTTGGCGATGTCGGTGATCGAATTCTTGTTATGTCCGGCCAGACCGGTTCGGGTGGCATACGCGCGCACGGCTTTCGGATCGTCCACCGACAGGAACAGCTTGCCGGTCGACGTCAGGTGCAGTGGCGCGCGTCCGCCGATGGCACGCACCACCTGCATGCCGGAGCGCTCGGAAAAAGCGCGGTCGATGTAGACGATCTCGTCGCTCTGGCGCACCGACAAGTTGATGGTCTGATGGGTGCGCCGGTGCAGGGCGCGCATGAAGTCGAGCGCTGCCTCCCGGACGTTCAGGCGGCTCTTGACGATGTTGCCCAACTCCAGCAGGCGCATGCCAAGCCGATATAGTCCCGGCTCCGAGCGATCCACCATGCGTTTCAAGACCATGTCGTTGAGGATGCGGTGCGCAGTCGACGGATGCAGGCCGGTCACTTGTGCCAGTTCCTTCAGGCTCACCGGATCGGGCTGCAAGGCCAGGGCGTCCAGTAACGACATCATGCGTTCGATGACCTGGATCGATGTCTTGTCGTCGGCGGCGGGAGACTGATTTTTCATGGGAAACATGGAGCGGAAAACGCTTCGTTATACCATGATGCGGAACGCCATGAAAGACGGAATCCTTGCGTTCGCGCATCCTGTGATCGTTGCCGCTGCTGATAAAATCCGCCCGCCGGCGCCGCTCTGGCCGAGCGGCATCATTCCAATCCAACCTACTGTCTCGACAGGCCCCGCATGACCGATCCCGTAGACCCGGTGAGCCAGTTCAAGAGCCGTGGCGGGCTTGGACGCATCACCGGTGCCATCCGGTATTCGATTGCCGGACTGATTGCGGCCTGGCGCACGGAACATGCCTTCCGGCAGGAAGCGTTCTTGTTCGGCATTGCCGCGGTAATTGCAATGATGCTGCCGCTGCCCGCGCTGCAGCGGTTGCTGCTGATCGCAGTGCTGTTGCTGGTGCTGATTGTCGAACTGTTGAATTCAGCGATCGAGGCAGTGGTCGACCGGGTCTCGCTCGAACGCCATCCGTTGTCGAAAACGGCCAAGGACTTCGGCAGCGCCGCGGTCTTTCTGGCAATGCTGCTGGCGGCGTTGACTTGGGCAGTGGTGCTGTGGCCGCTGATGGCCTGACCGTTCGACGCCGCTTCAGGCAGCAAGCGTCCAGCCGGGCGTACCGACGGCAGGCTTGATGAATTTTTTCGACTGCTGCAGTTCGTAGGCCATGCCGATCAGGAACATGATTTCCCGATACACCGGCAAGTCGAAACCGATGCGGGTGCCGTCCCGATCGTCCAGCAAAAGGCTTTCCAGATAGGGAACGATGTTCTCGCTGTGCCATAGCGTAGAAATTTTATGGAGCACATGCGGCATGTCGTCGAGGCTGCGTGCCGGCACCGTCGCGGGTGATTGATCAAGCTCTGCCCACGTCTGGATCTTGCCATTGAAGATGTGCTGGAAGCGCTCGTACAACCGATCATATTTCAAGCGCTGATTCAGTTCGCGATACAGGTCGAACAGATACAGCCATGGCAGCGGCGAGCCGGGCTGGTCCCCGGTTGCATAGGGCTCCAGCACTTCGACGGCGCGCTGCGAGTCGTGCAGCGAAATCCAGAACTCGGCTTCCTGCATGGCATCGGAAATTTCTTCCACCGCCGGCTGCTGCGGACGCATTTCGGCGAACTGCAGCGCGTCCGCGGTTCCGGTTGCGCGGCTGGCACCTCCGTCGCCGGTCACTGCGCCGGCCACCAAACCTGCCGCCGCTGCCGCTGCAACCGCGTCAGCTGACTTGGGCGGACTGATCATCGGTTCATCCAGGCTGAATTCGAGCGGTGTGTCTCCAGGCGAAAAGATCGGCGCACGTGGCTTGGGGGGCTGAGCTGGCCTGGCTTGCGCCGATTGCATGCCTTGGGCTACGTGGCCGCCTGATGCCGAGGAAGCGCCTTCAGGGTGCTTGGTGGCATGGTCTCCCATCCCGGCGCCGAGCGGCGCCTGCCTGCTCGCAACCGGGTCGGCCATCGTATCAATACCGACGTCGTCGACCGCCCTTGCCTGCTCGAAGCCGATGTCGCCGGCCCGGGCGTCAGCTGCCGAGACGTTTTCTTCCCAATCCCAGTGCACGTGATCGTGCTGCAGGCGCCGCATGCGCAGCAGCAGCCAACCGATTACCAGGAGTGCGAAGCCGAGCACGCCGGCCAGGATCGGCAGCCAGTTGATGGCAGTCGCATCCGCGCTGCTGGCCTCCGACTTGACCGTTCCCGTCGTGCCGGCAGCGCCAGCCACTGCCGGGTTGGGCGTGCCTGGCTGGCGCATTCTTTCGGCTTGGGCTTCAAGCAACTGCATCTTTGCCTGCAGCGCCGCAAGCTTGCTTTCCGTGGCCTGCAGTGCGGCATCGCCGGCAGTGTCTGGCTGGTCGCGCAGCGCGGCGGCGAATCGCGCCTGCGCCGCGCGGTTCGCAGCCGATTTCGCCAGGTCAGGAATCGGCGTGCCCGCCTGGGTCGTGCCGCGCGCCGCTGCTTCATCGGCAAGGCGGTCCGCAAGGGCCAACCGCAGGCCGACGGCATTGACCAGGTCCACGTCTGCGCCGTTGCGTGCACCCAGCCGCAGGACATTTTTCGACGGCGCAGTGGCGGCGCGGGCGCCTGCCGGCCGTGATGGTGGCGCAATCAAGGCCGGTGCGGCTGCGCTGGTTTTTTGCTGGGCCGGCCGTGCCGGTGCGGCGCGCGGCGCAGGTGCGGTGCGTACTACCGAATTCGCAGAGCCTGCAATCCGCGCATTGGCGGCATCGGCCGCATCGGTTGCACGACGGCGCGCCCCTGAAGTCGTCGGCCGTGTCACCGACCTGGCGGTACCGGGCAGGCCGGCCTGACGCTCCGGCACCACTGTCTCGGTCGACACGCTTCCTGGCAGATACATCGGCGGATCAAGCAGGAGCGAAAACTCCTTGCGCAAGGCATCGCCGCAACCCATTTCGACAACCAGCGTCACGGCCGGTTCGACCATTGCAGCAACGGTCGACAAGTTCAGCACGCCGGACCCGCCGGCGTTCGCTGCGCTCAGCGCGATGCGCGGCGCGACAATGAAGGCGCCATCCGGCGTCGTCAGGCGGGCCGAAAAGCAAGTGCCTAGCTTGCCACCGGCATCGTCGCCCAACAGAGCCACATTGGCGCGCAGCGGCTGACCCAGCGCGGACTGCACCCGGATCTCACCCAGGCCCGCACTCCAGACCGGCGGCACCAGCAACAGCGTGACCAACCCGCCGGCGGCCAGCCGCACCGACGGTCCGGTGGCGCAATGCCGCCACCGCGTTGCCAATGCGGCGCGAACTGCGTGGGCGGTCGTGGGATGAGGGGTCATCGGTGTCGGGTCGTTATCGGAATTCTTGCGTCAATTCAATAGTTTATACGAATATCTGCAGAAACTTGTGCACTTTCCCGTTGGCACGCCGTGAAAAGTGTCGACGGCGCACGACAGATGTCCATCATGACAAGGGTGCGCGGTGGTACCGCTGCGACGTTCGATGGGTGCTCAGTGCCGGCGTCCTTGGCCAACCGGACGGGTCTGGTCAGGTCAGGCTGCCTGCGCCTCGGCTTGGACGGCATGGTCGCAGGCGTCGCCGCTGCCGGTATCGCTGCTGTCACTGGTATCACCGGTGTCACCGGTTTTACCGTGCACCATTTCGGCGGCAATCCGACCGCCGGCAAACATCTTGAGTTCACCGGAGCGGAATGGCACCCACTGCTCGTTCGAGGTCAGAGGTTGGGTCGCAATCACCGTCATGCGATCGTGGCGATGATTGTGTGCGCTGAAGTCGATGCTGACATCGCAATCGATCAGCCTGGCAGTGGAAAACGGATAAGCGCGGATGACGTAGTGCAAGTTGGTCGAGCAATGCGCGAACAGCACTTCGCCATTCGACAGCATGAAATTGAAGACGCCGTATTGGCTGACTTCGCATGCCAGCCCGGCGATGGCGTCGAACAATTCCGGCGGTGGCGGAGGTGTCGCCTGCTGCGGAAACTGCGCCTGTAGCCGGTCGAGCAGGTGGCAGAAGGCACGCTCGCTGTCGGTCTGGCCGACCGGCAGGAACCGGCCGGCAGGCGGCTGGAAGCTTTTCAGGTCGCCATTGTGGGCGAAGGTCCAGTCCTGGCCCCACAGGCGGCGCATGAATGGATGGCTGTTCTCCGGCATCACCGCGCCCTGGGTCGCCTTGCGGATATGGGCGATGATGTTCTTCGACTTGATCGGGTCACGCTTGATGCGCTCGGCAATCGGCGAGGCAATCGATGGCAGGTGATCGGTGAACAGCTGGCAGACCGCATCCTTGTAGAACGCGATGCCCCAGCCATCCTTGTGCTCGTCGGTGCGGCCACCACGGGCAGAAAAGCCCTCGAACGAAAAACTGATCGCGGCAGGGGTGTTGCAGTTCATTCCCAGTAACTGGCACATGGTGGGCAGTAGGTGATCGTTTGATCGGGTCGCAAAGGCAATTCCGGTGTCGCCGGTCATTGCGGAGGCGTTGTCTTGAACACGTCAAAATATTACGCATCAGTAACAAACCCAATATAACGTACCTATCGCTGCGGAGCGCTGCAATTTCACAACAGTAATTGCCGAATGCTGGATTATTCCGCTTGAATCTGGTGAGCAAATGTAAATTCATCGATGCGTGCGGGGTAGCGCAGGCCTCTGCGCAGGCCCCAGGTCGCGATTTGATGATGCATCGGCACGACTGCCATGTCTCGCATCGCCAACCCCATGGCCTGACGCGCGAGGTCTTCTCGCACGGTCTGGTCGACGGTGGACAACGACTGGCCGATCAGTCGGTCCAGTGCCGGATTGCGGTAGTGTCCCCAGTTCCACGAGCCCCAGCCGCTGGCCGGTGCCGGCGTGGCCAGCAAAGTACGCAGACCGAAGTCGCCCGACAAGGTGCCCCAGCCAAGCAGGGCCATGCTGAATTCGCCCTTTCGAGCACGACCGAAATAGACCGACAGCGGCAGTGTTTCGACGCGCGTGCGGATGCCGATCCGGTTCAGGAATTGCGCCGTCGTCTGCACTATCTGTTCATCGTTGATGTAGCGGTTGTTGGGTCCATGCAGGGTCAGGTTGAAGCCGTTCGGATAGCCTGCCTCGGTGAGCAGTTTTCGCGCGCCTGCCGGGTCGTAGGCTTCGGCCGGCAGGGTTCGGTCGTAGCCGAAGATGCCCGGTGCGACCAGGTTGGTGGCGGGTTGCGCCAGGCCCTCCATGGTGCGCGCCACCAGCGCCGGCCGATCGATCGCTTTCGAGATCGCCCGACGCACCCGGATGTCGCGCAACGGATTTTTCGACAAGGGTTTGCCGCTGGCATCGGTGATGAATGGCGAGGCATGGTCCTCCTGGTCCATGGTCCAGAACAGAGTGCGCCACGAGACCGTTTGCGCGACCTGGAAACGCGGATTTTGCTTCAAGCTGGCGATATCGGGCGTCGGCACTGCTTCGATGGCATCGACGTCGCCGGCCAGCAGCGCCGCCATGCGTGGCGCATTGGCGGCGATGAGCCGCAGATCGACCTTGTCCCAGACGGATTTTTCGCCCCAGTAGGCTGTATTGCGCGCCAGCGTGATGCGGTCTCCACGACGAAAACTCAGCAGGCGGAACGGACCGGTGCCGATGATCGCCTTGCCGCTGTCGAAATCTTCCCGTTTCGCGTGCTGTGCCGCTTTTTTCGACAGGATGAAAATGGTCGACATGTCCAGCGGCAGGGCGCCGTACGGCAGGGCCGTCTTCAACCGCAAGGTCAGCGTATCGACCGCCTCGCGTGCCACGATCTGGCGGGTGTAGCTGGTGAAGGGGCCGGGGCTGCCGGTGATCGTGGCCGGCCGGCCGATCGAAAATACCGCATCCTCGGCCGTGAAGGCGGAGCCATCGTGAAACGTCACACCGGGGCGCAGCTTGAATTCCCAAGTGGTGGGGTCAATCGCCCGCCAGGACAGCGCCAGGCCTGGAATCAGGTGGCCGGTGGCGTCGACATTGACGAGGGCGTCGAACAGGTGGGAGGCGACTGCGATGTTCGGCGCGATATTGACGAAATGCGGGTCGAGTGACGAAACGTCGGCGGCGAGTCCGATTTTCAATTCTGCAGCCCGGGTTGCGGTAGCCCAGGTGACCATGCTCGCAGCCAATACCGCTGCGAGGCCGAGCCTGTTTGCCAGGTGCCGGACCAAGGCCGGCCCCAGTGAAAACGACAAGACGCGCATGAAATCTTTCCGTGGCGTTGATGGAGTGGCGTCATTATCCACGGGCCGGCCAGCGGGCGCATATGCGAATGCCGCATATCGAATCACAAAACCATTCGTTCGCTTTGGCCGGCGATCGGCTTAGTCTTCGGCCAGCGCATGTATCGATGCATGTATCAAGGCATGTATCGATGCATGTATCAAGGCACGCTTCCTCTACAACAATCGCCATGGCACTTGCCACGTCTTCAGGGAACCCGCATGTCCAATACCAACAAAAAAAGTCGCTTCACGTCGTTGTTGATCCAGCGCCTGCAACCACTGGCCAGTGCATTATTGTTCACACTTGCCAGCATCACCGTGCCGGGCGCCATCATGCCTGCTGCTGCCCAATCCGCTGAAAACACCTTGCTCAACGTGTCCTATGATCCGACGCGGGAGCTGTATCAGGACATCAACAAGGCATTTGCAAAGAAATGGAAGGCCCAGGCCGGCGTCGAGCCGAAGATTCGGCAATCCCATGGCGGCTCGGGCAAACAGGCGCGCACCGTCATCGACGGGCTCGATGCCGACGTGGTCACGCTCGGCCTGGCCTATGACGTCGACGAAATCGCCGAACGCGGCATGATCGCCAAGAACTGGGCGCAGCGCCTGCCGCACAACAGCACGCCCTATTCCTCGACCATCGTGTTTCTGGTGCGCAAAGGCAATCCGAAACAGATCCGCGACTGGGATGACCTGGCCAGGCCGGGCGTGGCCGTCATCACGCCGAATCCCAAGACCTCCGGCGGCGCGCGCTGGAATTATCTGGCGGCCTGGGGCCATGCGTTGAAGCAGCCGGGCGGCAACGAGGCCAAGGCGAAGGAATTCGTTGCCAGGATCTACAAGAACGTGCCGGTGCTGGATTCAGGCGCACGGGGTGCAACCACTACCTTCGTCGAACGTGGCATCGGTGATGTCCTGATCGCCTGGGAAAACGAGGCACTGCTGGCGATCAAGGAACTGGGCCCTGACAAGGTCGAGATCGTGGCGCCGAAGCTGTCGATCCTGGCAGAGCCACCAGTCGCTGTGGTGGACAAGGTGGTCGATCGCCGCCACACCCGCAAGCTGGCCGAAGCCTACTTGCAATTCCTGTACACCGACGAAGCCCAGGAGCTGATCGCAAAAAACTATTACCGGCCGACGGTTGCAAAAGAAGCGAAGAAATATGCCGCGCTATTCCCGGCGGTCACGCTGTTCACCATCAAGGATGTGTTCGGCGGCTGGACCAAGGCGCAGCAGACACATTTCGCCGATGGCGGCACCTTCGACCAGATCTACCAGCCGGGCAAGAAATAGGAATGTCGTCGAAAGGGCACATGAAAGTTGCTTATACAGTTTGTGTCTAACTTCATGCTTTTTAATTCGTTCGTTTCATAACGAGTCGATGCAATGATCGCGCTTTCCTGGTCATGTTTGTAATAACGAGAGTCCGATGTCCGTCGCTCCATCTCCTTCGCCACGCTCTGCAAGACCCGCCGCCGGCACTGTGCCCGTGCGCGGCAGTCTCGCGGGCAAGCCGTTTCGGGTGATGCCGGGATTTCGCCTGTCACTGGGATTCACGATCTTCTATCTCAGCCTGATCGTGCTGATCCCGTTGTCTGCGGTGTTCTTCAAGACCTTCACCATGAGCTGGGCCGCCTTCGTTTCGGCGGTGACGTCCGACCGGGTGATGGCATCCTACCGGCTGACCTTTGGCGCGGCGCTGATCGGCGCCTCCTTGAACGTGGTGTTCGGCGGTATCGTCGCCTGGGTGCTGGTGCGCTATCATTTTCCCGGGAAGAAGATCATCGACGCGCTGGTCGATCTGCCGTTCGCATTGCCGACGGCGGTGGCCGGCATTGCATTGACGGCGCTGTATTCCTCGCATGGCTGGCTCGGCCGGTATCTGGAGCCGGCCGGCATCAAGATCGCGTTCACGCCATTGGGCGTGGTGGTGGCGCTGACCTTCATCGGCCTGCCGTTCGTGGTGCGCACCGTGCAACCGGTGCTGGAAGACGTCGAGCGCGAACTGGAAGAAGCCGCAGCGAGCCTGGGCGCGACGCGCCTGCAAACCTTCATGCGGGTGGTGTTCCCCGCCATCCTGCCGGCGCTGCTGACCGGCTTCGCGCTGGCGTTCGCGCGGGCCACGGGTGAATACGGTTCGGTGATTTTCATTGCCGGCAACATGCCGATGGTCTCCGAGATCACGCCGCTGTTCATCATCACCAAACTCGAACAATTTGATTACACCGGCGCGACCGCCATCGCCGTGGTGATGCTGAGCGTGTCTTTCGTGCTGCTCCTGACGATCAACCTGTTGCAAGCCTGGAGCCGCAATCGCGGACGGGGCAACAATCAATAGTCCGCCACTACCCGCACCTGTTTCGAACACCGATCAATTCTTTCATGAGCACGGCCTGATGTCCGCCATTCCTTCGCCTGTTTCCTCCCTGCCTGCTGCACGGCACGATCCGGTACGCCCGCTCGGTCATGTGCCGGAAGCCACGCTCGAGCCGGTCTGGGTACGGGTGTTGCTGATGGGCGTGGCGCTGGCCTTCCTGACGCTGTTCCTGTTCATCCCACTTGCCGCGGTGTTTGCGGAGGCCCTGAAAAAAGGCTGGCAAGTGTATGTGGCGGCCATCATCGAGGAAGATGCATTGTCCGCCGTGCGCCTGACTCTGCTGACCGCGGCCATTGCCGTGCCGCTGAACCTGGTCTTCGGGGTGGCGGCCGCCTGGACCATCGCCAAGTTCGAATTCCGCGGAAAGAACCTGCTGCTGACCTTGATCGATCTGCCGTTCTCGGTCTCGCCCGTGATTTCCGGCTTGATCTACGTGCTGCTGTTCGGCGCCCAGGGCTGGTTCGGCCCGTGGCTGCGCGATCACGACATCAAGATCCTGTTTGCCGTGCCGGGCATCGTGCTGGCAACCATGTTCGTGACCTTTCCGTTCGTGGCGCGCGAACTGATTCCGCTGATGCAGTCGCAGGGCAGCGAGGAGGAGGAAGCGGCGCTGGTGCTTGGTGCCTCCGGCTGGAAAACCTTCTGGCATGTGACGCTGCCCAACATCAAGTGGGGCTTGCTGTATGGCGTGATCTTGTGCAATGCGCGCGCCATGGGTGAATTCGGCGCCGTGTCCGTGGTATCCGGCCATATTCGCGGCGAAACCAACACCGT
Organism: Herminiimonas sp.; assembly: GCA_043729515.1. Classification (GTDB taxonomy): domain Bacteria; phylum Pseudomonadota; class Gammaproteobacteria; order Burkholderiales; family Burkholderiaceae_D; genus JANXSS01. The sequence continues at coordinate 9,033 of JAYTLK010000015.1, read as the reverse complement.
GCCGTTGCAAGTCGAGATCCTCTACAACGAATACAACTTCACGGCTGCTTTTGCAGTCGCGTCGCTGCTGGCCCTGCTGGCGCTGGCGACGCTGGCTTTGAAGTCGATCGTGGAATGGCGCCTGCAGGATGAAACGCGCGCGCGCACCGGTGTCGAGACCGGTGCGCAATGAGCGCGAACAGCAAGAAACCTGAAAGGAATCGTCATGGCAATTGAGGTCAGGAACATCAACAAGCGCTTCGGCAGCTTCGTCGCCCTCGACGATGTCTCGCTCGCCTTTCCCTCGGGCGAACTGACGGCGCTGCTCGGCCCTTCCGGTTGCGGCAAGACGACGCTGTTGCGCATCATTGCCGGCCTGGAGCGGCCCGACGCCGGCCAGGTCCTGCTGGACAACGAAGATGCCTCGGCGCGGCATGTGCGCGAGCGCCAGGTCGGCTTCGTGTTCCAGCATTACGCGCTCTTCAAGCACATGACCGTGTTCGAAAACATCGCCTTCGGCCTGCGGGTCAAGCCACGCGCGACGCGCCCGTCGGAAGCAGTGATTCGTGACAAGGTCCACAAGCTGCTGAACCTGGTCCAGCTCGACTGGCTGGCCGACCGTTATCCGCCGCAGCTCTCCGGTGGCCAGCGCCAGCGCATCGCGCTCGCCCGTGCCCTGGCCGTCGAGCCGCGGGTGCTGCTGCTGGACGAGCCCTTCGGCGCGCTGGATGCGCAGGTGCGCAAGGAATTGCGGCGCTGGCTGCGGCGTCTGCATGATGAACTGAAGGTGACCAGCATCTTCGTCACCCACGATCAGGAAGAAGCGCTGGAGGTGGCCGACCGCATCGTCGTCATGCATCAGGGCCGGGTCGAGCAGGTTGGCGCGCCGAAGGAAGTCTATGACCATCCTGCGTCACCCTTCGTCTACGGATTTCTGGGCAACGTGAACCTGTTCCACGGACGCCTGCACGAAGGCGTGCTGGATGCGGCCGGCGTCGTGCTGGCAGCACCCGAGCATGCGGATGCGCAGGATGCGGCAGGCGTGGCCTACGTGCGGCCGCATGATTTCGATATCGCGCGCGAGGCAAGCGGTGTCGAGGGGATCCGGGTACGGCTGCAGCATGCGTATGCCATCGGCCCATTGGCGCGGCTGGAACTGGCGCGGGAGGACGACGGCGGCCTGATCGAGGTCGTGATCCCGATCGAACGCTTCAACGCCCTGCATCCGACGGATGGCGAGACACTGGTATTGCGGCCGAAACGGGTACAGGTGTTCGCGGGTGGTGCAAACGGTGTCGGGACCGACGGCATCGGCATGGTCCCGTTGACTACCGCCGCACGTGCCGCGCCCGCTTCACTCACGGGAGAGGCAAGATGAACTTCCAGCAACTACGTTCGATCCGGGAAGCGGCCCGGCGCGGCTACAACCTGACCGAAGTGGCCAATGTCCTGTTTACCTCGCAGCCGGGGGTATCGCGCCAGATCCGTGAACTCGAGGAAGAACTGGGCGTGGAAATCTTCGAGCGCAACGGCAAACGCCTCACGGGTCTCACCGAACCTGGCAAGGGAATCCTGACGATCGTCGACCGGCTCTTGCTGGAAGCCGAGAACCTGCAGCAGGCCAGCCTGGAATTCGCCGGCAAGAAAAGCGGCACGCTGACGGTAGCCACCACCCACACCCAGGCCCGCTACGTGCTGCCGAAAGTGGTGCAGGCGTTTCGCGCTGCCTTCCCGCAGGTGCGCATCGCGCTCCAGCAGAGTTCACCGGAACATATTGCGGAATGGGTCTTGTCAGGCAAGGCGGACGTCGGTATCGCCACCGAGGGCCTGAGCCAGTTCGAGGATCTGATCTCGTTTCCCTGCTACGAATGGCAGCATGTGATCGTGGTGCCGGAAGGCCATCCGCTGGGCCGGATCACGAAGCCGACGCTGCAGGACGTGGCGGCCTATCCGCTGATTACCTACGACCTCGGCTTCACGGGCCGCAGTCACATCGACGCCGCTTTCCAGGCCGCCGGCGTGACGACCGACATCGTCCTCACCGCCATGGATTCGGACGTGATCCAGCAGTACGTCACCCTCGGGCTCGGGGTGGGGATCATCGCCTCGATGGCGCTCGGGTCCCAACGCGCACCCATGTTGCAGCCAATCGACGCCGACCATCTGTTCGCCGCGAACGTGACGCGCCTGGCCGTTCGGCGCGGCGCTTACCTGCGTTCCTATACGGTCGACTTCATTCTCCAGTTCGCGCCCTCTCTGGAACGGGCTGAAATCGAACGGGCCGTGCGCATCGGTGCAGTGTGACGCACACACTTGCACCGGCGACGTGGCTCAAGGCGACAGCACTCCGTGCGTCGCCAGTTTGCCTTTGACCTGCGGCACGATCTTCGACATCACGTCGAGCCGGTAGGCCGTGCCGGGATGAATTGCCGTGTAGCCGTTGAGTTCGGTTGCCGGATGGCTGCCTGCCAGGCGCTGCCAGAAAGCCTGGACGCCATCGATGTCGTAGCCGGCCCGAGCCAGCATGTAGAGTGACAGCGTGTCGGCCGCGGCATCGACATCCTGCGCAAATGGTTTCACGCCTGCCGTGCCCGACATGGCCGCCATGTCGGGGCGGATGCGGATCAGATTGTCGATGATGCCGCCGAGCGTGGCGCTCATGCGCAGCCGGGTGGCATGGCCAAGGGCGCTGTGCGCCATCTCGCGGGCGATCACGTAGGCCAGTTCGGTGTCGCTGCGCACGAAGCGCAGCATGCCTCGCGTGAGCATGACCCGATGGCCGTCGGAATAGGCATTGACGTTGTCGGCATTGCCCAGCTCCATGGCAAAGGCGCAGGCCGTCGTCAGCGGCACGGTTGGCGCGACCGGCGCGTTGTTGCGGATGAGGGTGAGCTTGACGCTCGACTTCGATGCCACCAGCGGGCCGAGGATGCCGGCAGCCAGGCGCTCGGCATTCGGCCCTTGCGGCATCGGCTTGTCATCGACGGCCACCAGGATGTCTCCGGTGCGCACGCCGGCCTGCGCCGCACCGCTGCCGGCCAGCACCGCCATGACGTGCAGGCGGTCACCCAGGCCGAAGCTGCGCTCGGCGGCATCCACATACTCGGACGTGTAGGAATACTTGTTCTTGGCGGTAAAGCCGAGCAGGCGGCGCGCATTGTTGCGGCACAGGTCGATGTCATTGATCAGCAGCGGCGCAGCAACCCGGTACAGCCGGTCCTGCAGGGCGACCCGGGCACGCAGCGCATCCTGCTCGGGCGTGTTGACCGGCGCGGCGGGTGTTTCGATGGCCGTCATGCCCGGGGATGCGGCTGGCGCAGACGCTTTCGGCAGCGTGGTGCAGGCGCCGACCAGCAGCAAGGCGGCAAGCGCCAGCAGGCCGTGGGGCCGCATCGGCGCATTCTTGCGGATGCAGGCGGCTGTCGTGCCTGCTTGATCCGGCATGTTCTTGCAAGTCATGTGCATTTCCATCAATGTTGTCCGGTACTGCCGAAGCCGCTGGCGCCACGGCTGCTGGCATCGAAATCATCGACGATGTCGAAGGCCACCTGCAGCACCGGCACGATCACCAGTTGCGCCAGGCGCTCCATCGGTTGCAGGATGAATTCGGTCGTGCCCCGGTTCCAGGTCGATATCATCAACTGGCCCTGGTAGTCGGAATCGATCAGGCCGACCAGGTTCCCGAGCACGATGCCGTGCTTGTGGCCCAGACCACTGCGCGGCAGGATCATGGCGGCATGGCCGGGATCGGCCAGGTGGATTGCCAGGCCGGTCGGCACCAGGTGCGTGCTGCCGGGGGCAAGCGTCAAGGGTGCGTCCAGGCAGGCACGCAGGTCGAGGCCGGCGCTGCCGGGGGTGGCATACGCCGGCATCTGCTCGCGCAGGCGCGGGTCGAGAATTTTTATGTCGATACGTTGCATGATTTTCCGGATGAGAAGGGGGGTGTGCGGGATGGCGATGGAGCGCATGCGCGTCGTGACATGCCGCGATGTTCAGCCAAGCCGACGCGCGATTTCCGTCACCAGGCGACGCGCCAGGTCGATCTTCACGCCGGCCGGCAAGGCAGTGGCGCCGTCGGCGTCGAACAGCACGAGTTCGTTCGTATCGCGGCCGAAGGTCTGGTGGCCAATGTTACCGACCAGCAGGGGAATGTTCTTGCGGCGGCGCTTGTCTTCGCCATGTTGCGCCAGGTTTTCCGATTCGGCGGCAAAGCCCACGCAATAGGGCGCGCCTGGCAGGGCAGCGACTTCGGCCAAAATATCCGGATTCAAGGCGAATTCAAGGGCTGGCGCAGCGGCGTTCGGCAAGCCGGTTTTTTTCACTTTCTGGGCGCTGACATTGGTCACGCGCCAGTCGGCGACTGCCGCCACGGCGATGAACACATCCTGGCCGGCCACCTGCTGCATCACTGCCGCATGCATCTGTTGCCCGGTTTGAACGTCGATGCGCTGCACGCCGGCAGGCGCCGGCAATGCAGTCGGGCCGGAAACCAGGGTCACGATGGCGCCGGCATCGCGGGCGGCGCGCGCCAGGGCGTAGCCCATCTTGCCGGAGGACAGATTGGTCAGGCCACGCACCGGATCGATCGGCTCGAAGGTCGGGCCGGCGGTGATCAGGACACGGCGGCCTGCCAGCACGGCGGGTTGAAAGCCACCGATGAGCATGTCGAGCAGGGCCTCCGGTTCGAGCATGCGGCCCACGCCGGTCTCGCCGCAGGCCTGCTCGCCGGCGGCCGGGCCGAGCACGCGGATGCCGTCGGCCTGTAGTTGCGCCACGTTGCGCCGGGTCGCGGGGTTTTGCCACATCTCGACGTTCATCGCGGGTGCCACCATCAACGGCATGCCGGCCGGGCGCGCCAGGCAAAGTGTCGACAGCAGGTCGTCACAGGCGCCGTGCGCCAGCTTGCGCAGAAAATCCGCCGAGCAGGGGGCGACGACGATCGCATCCGCACCGCGGGTCAGGTCGATGTGGGCCATGTTGTTGCCAATGCGCGGATCCCACTGATCGACATGCACCATGCGGCCCGACAGCGCCTGCATCGTCACCGGCGTGATGAAGTGGGTTGCCGCATCGGTCATGACGACCTGCACCGTGGCGCCAGCCCTGATGAGCCCGCGCGTCAGTTCCGCTGCCTTGTAGCAGGCCACGCCGCCGGACAGGCCCAGCAGGATTGTCTTGTTCGCCAGTTCCATGCTCGCTCCAGACGAAGATGTCGATTCAGCGGTTCACGCGCCGCAGTTCATCGAGGATGAATAGCGCCGCGCCGACGCAGATGGCGCTGTCGGCAATGTTAAAGGCGGGGAAGTGCCAGCCGCCGGCGTAAAAATCGAGAAAGTCGATCACGTGGCCGTACAGCATCCGATCGATGACGTTGCCGATCGCGCCGCCCAGGATCAAGGCCAGCGCCCAGCAGAACAGCCGCTGACCGGCATGGCGTTTCAAGAGAAACAGGATCACCAATGCGGCAACCAGCCCCAGACCGGTAAACAGATAACGCTGCCAGCCTGATTCGGCCGCCAGAAAACTGAAGGCGGCGCCCTTGTTGTAGACCAGGGTCAGGTTGAAAAAGCCGGTGATCGCTTTTGCCTGGCCATACGCGAAGGTCTTGGCAACCGTGATCTTGCTGATCTGGTCGAGCAGGATCACGATGACGGCGATGCCCAGCCATGGCACCAGGCTGGTGCTCGGGGTGGAAGAGAAACGGTTCTTGTTGGTTGCCATGGCGCCTGATCGAAGTAGTCTGGAAAACGGAAAGCGGTCGTTGAAGCTGAGACGGGTGCGGCAGGTCAGACGAAGCGGCGCCGCTCGCCGGCACCGAACAGGTTCGAGATGCAACGGGCGCACAAGCCGGAATGCTCGGCATGGGTGCCGACCTCGGCACGGTAATGCCAGCAGCGCTCGCATTTCGCAGCGGTCGATGGCGTGACCGCGATCGATTCCGCGCTCGCGTCGGCCACTTCCACGACGCTCGCCTGCGAGGTGATCAGCAGGTTCTTCAGCTCATCGCCCAGACTTGCCAGCAACGCATGCCGCTCACCGGCAGCATGGATCGTGACTTCCGCCTGCAACGACGCGCCGATGCCGCCCGCAGTGCGCACTTCCTCAAGCTGCTTGGCCACTTCGGCACGCACTTCGCGCAGGATCGCGTATTTGTCCAGCAGGGCTGCGCTGCCCTCGACGCCCGGCAGCACATGGTAGAGCTGGGTGAACACGGTGCCCTGGCTGGCGGCGAAGGTGTCGGCATCGGCGAACACGGCCCAGGCTTCCTCGGCCGTGAACGACAGGATCGGCGCCATCACCCGCAACAGCGATTGGGTGATGTGCCAGATCGCCGTCTGCGCGGCGCGGCGCGGCTGGGAATTCACGCCGCAGGTGTAGAGGCGGTCCTTCAGGATATCGAGGTAGAAGCCGCCCAGGTCTTCGGAGCAATACATCTGCAGGGTCGACATCACCGGATGGAATTCATAGTTGTCGTAGCGTTGCAGGATTTCCCGCTGCACCTGGGCCAGATGCGCGAGCGCATAGCGGTCGATTTCCAGCAGGTCGGCGGTCGGCACGGCATCCGAGGCCGGATTGAAATCGGATGTGTTTGCCAGCAGGAAGCGCAGCGTGTTGCGGATGCGGCGGTAGGCTTCGGTGACGCGCTTCAGGATTTCGTCAGAGATCGACAATTCGCCGGAGTAGTCGGTGGCAGCGACCCACAGGCGCAGAATTTCCGCGCCGAGCGAGTCCGACACCTTCTGCGGCGCCACCACGTTGCCCTTCGATTTGGACATCTTCTTGCCCTCGCCATCGACCACGAAGCCGTGCGTGAGCAGCGCCTTGTACGGCGCGCAGCCGTTGAGCATGGAAGATGTCAGGAGCGATGAATGAAACCATCCGCGATGCTGGTCCGAGCCTTCAAGATAAAGATCGGCCGGGAATTGCGACTCGGCCGCGTGCGAGCCGCGCAGCACCGTCTGGTGCGTGCTGCCGGAATCGAACCAGACATCGAGCGTGTCGCGGTTTTTTTCATAGGAAGCGGCCTCGTCGCCGAGCAGCTCCTTCGGGTCAAGCGCCTGCCAGGCTTCGATGCCCGAGCGCTCGATGCGCTGCGCCACGGCTTCGATCAATTCAGGCGTGCGCGGATGCAGCTCACCGGTTTCGCGGTGCACGAAAAACGCCATCGGCACGCCCCACTGGCGCTGGCGCGACAAGGTCCAGTCGGGCCGATTGGCGATCATGCCGTGCAGGCGGGCCTTGCCCCAGCCCGGATAGAAGGTCGTCTCCTCGATCGAACGCAGCGCCGTCTGGCGCAGGGTCGGGCCGCCATCCTTGGGCGTGAGGTCCATGCCGGCGAACCATTGCGAGGTCGCGCGATAGATGATCGGTGTCTTGTGGCGCCAGCAGTGCATGTAGCTGTGATCGAACATGACCAGCTTGAAGAGATGGCCGGCTTCGTCGAGCTTGCCGCAGATCGGCTTCGAGGCTTCCCAGATCGTCAGGCCGCCGAAGATCGGCAGCCAGGAAGCATAGCGGCCATCGCCCATGACGGGGTTCAGCATGTCGTCATCCTTCATCCCGTGCGCCTTGCAGGAGATGAAATCCTCGATGCCGTAGGCCGGCGAGGAATGGACGATGCCGGTGCCGGCGTCCTGCGTGACGTATTCGCCGAGATAGACAGGTGATAGGCGATCGTAGCCGGCATCGATCTGCGCCAGCGGATGGTGGAATTCGATCAGCGAGAGCGCCGTGCCCTTGCAGGTGGCGATCACGCGGCCGGTCATGCCGTAGCGCGCCAGGCACGATTCCACCAGCGCCTCGGCCAGGATCAGCAGGATCGGCGCGCCATTGCGCTCGCCCTGCACCAGGGCATAGTCGAATTCCGGATGCATGTTCAGCGCCTGGTTGGCCGGAATGGTCCAGGGCGTGGTGGTCCAGATGACGACGTAGCCGGCGCCGGGTGGCAACGCCGCCAGGCCGAAGGCGGCGGCGACCTTGTCCGGCTCAGCAAACGGAAAGGCAACATCGATCGCCGGATCGCGCTTGTCCTGATATTCCACTTCCGCCTCAGCCAATGCCGAGCCGCAATCGAAACACCAGTTCACCGGTTTCAGGCCGCGATAGACATAGCCTTTTTCAAGCAGCTTGCCGAGCGCGCGCAGTTCATCGGCTTCGTTGCCGAAGTCCATGGTCTTGTAAGGTCGATCCCATTCGCCGAGCACGCCCAGGCGGATGAAATCCTTCTTCTGCCGCTCGATCTGTTCGCTGGCATAGGCGCGCGACTTCTGCAGCACGTCCATGGTCGGCAAGCTCTTGCCGTATTGCTTCTCGATCTGGATCTCGATCGGCATGCCATGGCAATCCCAGCCCGGCACGTATTGCGCGTCGTAGCCGTTCATCTGACGTGTCTTGACGACCATGTCCTTCAGGATCTTGTTGACCGCATGGCCGATGTGGATGTCGCCGTTGGCATACGGCGGGCCGTCGTGCAGGATGAATTTCGGGCGGTCCGTGGAAGCGGCGCGGATCTTCTGGTACAGCTTGTTTTCCTGCCATTTCGCGACCCAGCCGGGTTCGCGTTTCGCCAGGTCGCCGCGCATCGGAAAAGGCGTGTCCGGCATGTTGACCGGGTAACGGCTCTGTGGACGGGCTTCACCACGGGCACCACCCTTGGCGCCATTCGTGCCTTTCGCCTGGCCGGTCGCGGCAGGATGGGAAGAGGCCGACTGCGGAGGTTGCTGGTTGTTCTCGGACATGGATGCTCAGTTCTGCAGTAATCGGTGAATGGTCGAAACAGTGAATTCGGTTGCGGCGCATGGCGCTCGGCGGAACGCTGCGCCGGAGGAGAGCAGGCCGGCGCAGCCGTCAAATTCGTTTGCGGATGGTGCCGGCCGTGCTGGTTGCGGTGTCAGAAGTGTCGGCAGCATCGGCGCCTCCGATGCCATCGACGCTACTCGCCAGAATCAAACGGGCTGCGCCACCGATACTGCCTGCGCCCGGCGCCGGTAGCGCCGCGAGATCTGACGTGAAATCCGCCGCAAGATACGACCGGGCGTTGCGCGCATCATTTTC
>JAYTLK010000014.1:0-24043 GCA_043729515.1 Herminiimonas sp. | reverse complement strand
TTCCTACAGCGGCACGCTGTACACCTGGATGACAGTCGGTGGCATGAAGCTCGAAGTCGGCTTCCTGGTCGACAGCCTGACCGCGATGATGATGTGCGTGGTGACCTTCGTCTCGCTCATGGTGCACATCTACACCATCGGCTACATGCAGGATGATCCAGGCTACAACCGCTTCTTCTCGTACATCTCGCTCTTCACGTTCGCCATGCTGATGCTGGTCATGAGCAACAACTTCCTGCAGCTGTTCTTCGGCTGGGAAGCTGTCGGCCTGGTGTCGTATCTGCTGATCGGTTTCTGGTACACCAAGCCGACCGCGATCTTCGCCAACATGAAGGCGTTCCTGGTCAACCGGGTCGGCGACTTTGGCTTCATCCTCGGCATCGGTTTGCTGATGGCCTATTCGGGCTCGATGAATTACGCGGACGTCTTTGCCAAGAAAGACGCGCTGGCGCAGCTGATGTTGCCGGGCACGAACTGGATGCTCTTGACAGTTGCCTGCATCTGTCTGTTCATCGGTGCGATGGGCAAGTCGGCCCAGTTCCCATTGCATGTCTGGTTGCCGGATTCGATGGAGGGGCCAACGCCGATCTCCGCCCTGATTCATGCCGCCACCATGGTCACCGCCGGCATCTTCATGGTGACCCGGATGTCGCCGTTGTTCGAATTGTCGGACACGGCCCTGTCCTTCGTGCTGGTGATCGGTGCGATCACGGCGCTGTTCATGGGATTCCTGGGCATCATCCAGAACGACATCAAGCGCGTGGTCGCATACTCGACCCTGTCGCAGCTCGGCTACATGACAGTCGCACTCGGCGCCTCCGCCTATTCGGTTGCCGTGTTCCATCTGATGACGCATGCCTTCTTCAAGGCGCTGCTGTTCCTGGGTGCGGGTTCGGTCATCATCGGCATGCATCATGACCAGGACATTCGCAACATGGGCGGCCTGCGCAAGTACATGCCGATTACCTGGATCACGTCATTGCTCGGTTCGCTGGCCCTGATCGGCACGCCGTTCTTCTCCGGCTTCTATTCCAAGGACAGCATCATCGAAGCAGTCGGCGCATCGCACCTGGCGGGTGCGCAGATCGCGCACGTCGCGGTGCTGATCGGCGTGTTCGTCACGGCCTTCTATTCGTTCCGCATGTATTTCCTGGTCTTCCATGGCAAGGAGCGCTTCGGTCTGGCACATGCTGGTCACGGTCATGCCGACCATGCGCATGCCGATGCGGCCGGCCATGTCCATTCACATGCAGCAGCGCATGCAACCGGTCATGCGACTGCCCACGCCACCGCGCACGCCAGTGTCGATCACGACGAAGCCCATTCGATGTCGGAAGACGATCCCGTCGCCCATGCCGATGCGCATGGTCATGATGAACACCACGGCCTCGCGCCCGGCCAGAAACCGCACGAGTCGTCCTTTGTCGTGACGCTGCCGCTGATCCTGCTGGCGATCCCTTCGGTCATCATCGGGTACCTGACGATCCGCCCGATGCTGTTCGGCGACTTCTTCAAGGGTGTCATCGCCATCAGCGAGAAACATCCGGCGATGGAAGAACTGGCGCATGAATTCCATGGCGCGGCCGAAGCCGGCCTGCATGCCTTTACCTCGCTGCCGTTCATCCTGGCGCTGGCCGGCGTGGTCACGGCCTACTACTGCTACCTGGTCAACCCGCGCGTGCCAGCCTGGTTCTTTGCAAAATTCCATGCCCTGCATACCCTGCTGGAAAACAAGTACTACCTGGACAAGTTCAACGACGTGGTCTTCGCAGGCGGCGCACGCCTGCTGGGTGGTGAACTCTGGAAGGTCGGGGACCGTGCCCTGATCGATGGCCTGGCCGTCAATGGCAGCGCGCGCGCCATCGGCTGGTTCTCCGGCGTCACCCGCCTGCTGCAGTCTGGCTACATCTATCACTATGCCTTCGTGATGATCATCGGCGTGCTCGGTTTCCTGACCTGGTTCCTGCCGTTCCCGTTGCCATTCCATTTCACGAAATAGGCGTCAGTTCCGAAGCCGGTACGTAAAACATAAGAAGAAACATGATGCAGTCAACTTTTCCGTTATTGAGTCTCGCCATCTGGTGTCCGATCGCCTTCGGTATTGCCGTGCTGGCGTTCGGCAAGCAGGAAAGCCCGGGCATGGCGCGCGTTGCCTCGCTCATCGGCTCGCTGGTCAGCTTCGCCGTCACCATCCCGCTGATGACCGGGTTCAACAACACGGCGCATGGCATGCAGTTCGTCGAAAAACATGCCTGGATCGAAAGGCTGAACATTTTTTACCAGCTCGGCATCGATGGCCTGTCGCTCTGGTTCATTCCCCTGACCGCCTTCATCACCGTGCTGGTCGTCATCGCCGGTTGGGAAGTGATCGAAAAACGCGTTTCGCAATACATGGGCGCCTTCCTGATCCTGTCGGGCCTGATGATCGGCGTGTTCTGTGCGATGGACGGCTTGCTGTTCTACGTCTTCTTCGAGTCGACACTGATCCCGATGTTCATCATCATCGGCGTCTGGGGCGGCACGAACCGGGTGTATGCCTCGATCAAGTTCTTTCTTTACACCTTCTTCGGTTCGCTGCTGATGCTGGTGGCGATCCTGTATTTGTACTTCAAGGCCGGCAACAGCTTCGACATCCTGGCATGGCAGCAACTGCCGATCGCGATGAATGCGCAGATCCTGCTGTTCCTGGCGTTCCTGATGGCGTTCGCGGTAAAGGTGCCGATGTGGCCGGTCCATACCTGGTTGCCGGATGCGCACGTGGAAGCGCCCACCGGCGGCTCGGTGGTGCTGGCGGCGATCATGCTCAAACTCGGTGGCTACGGTTTCGTCCGATTCTCGCTGCCAATCACGCCCGACGCCAGCCATTACCTGTCCGGCATGATGATCACGCTGTCGCTGATCGCGGTGATCTACATCGGCCTGGTTGCCCTGGTGCAGACCGACATGAAGAAGCTGGTCGCCTATTCCTCGATTGCCCACATGGGGTTCGTGACCCTCGGGTTCTTCGTCTTCAACGACATGGCAGTGCAGGGCGGGATGATGCAGATGATCTCACACGGCTTTGTCTCGGGCGCCATGTTCCTGTGCATCGGTGTGCTGTACGACCGCATGCATTCGCGCCAGATCGCTGACTACGGTGGAGTCGTCAACACCATGCCGAAGTTCGCCGCGTTGTTCGTGTTGTTCTCGCTGGCCAACTGCGGCTTGCCGGCCACTTCCGGTTTCGTCGGCGAGTTCATGGTGATCCTGGGTGCGATCAAGTTCAATTTCTGGATCGGGCTGCTGGCCGCCACGGCGCTGATTTTTGGCGCAGCGTATTCTCTCTGGCTGGTCAAGCGGGTGATTTTCGGCGAAGTCGCCAATGCCCATGTGGCCGCCCTGCACGACATCAACAAGCGCGAATTCCTGATCCTCGGCATTCTTGCCATTGCCGTCATTGCCATGGGCCTGTATCCGGCGCCGTTCACCGACGCCATGCAGGTATCCGTTGCCGACCTGCTCAAGCACGTCGCCCTTTCAAAAGCGCATTGAGCACCGACTGATAAAAATGAACAACATCAACCTGCTGCCGGCCTTGCCGGAAATCTTCCTGCTGACCGCCACTTCGGTGATTCTGCTCGTGGACATGTTCCTGGGCGACGCCAAGCGCCACATCACCTATTTGCTGTCGCTCGTCACGTTGGGCATCTGCGGCTGGATCAGCATGAGCGACGTGAATGCCGGCACCACGACCTACACCTTCCACAACATGTTCGTCTCCGATCCGATGTCGAGCCTGCTGAAGGTATTCTCGTACATCGCCGTCGGCCTGACGCTGATCTATTCGCGCCAGTACGCGACCGACCGTGGCATGTTGGGCGGCAATCTCGGCGGCGAATTTTATACGCTGGCATTGTTCTCGTTGCTGGGCCAAATGGTCATGATTTCGGGGAATAACTTCCTGGCGATTTATCTCGGGCTGGAACTGATGTCGTTGTCGCTGTACGCGCTGGTGGCATTGCGCCGCAATCACACGCCGTCGACCGAAGCGGCAATGAAATACTTCGTGCTCGGCGCATTGGCCTCGGGCTTCATGTTGTACGGAATTTCGATGCTGTATGGCGCCACCGGGTCCCTCGACCTGACCGAAGTCGCCAAGGCCGCTGGCTCGCCGGTCGTCAACAAGACGATCCTGGTGTTCGGCGTCGTGTTCCTGGTCGCCGGCCTGGCATTCAAGCTGGGCGCCGCGCCATTCCACATGTGGGTGCCGGACGTCTATCAAGGCGCGCCGACGGCGGTGACGTTGTTGTTGGGCGGTGCGCCGAAGCTGGCCGCGTTCGCCATCTGCATCCGCTTGCTGGTCGAGGGCCTGTTGCCGCTGGCGATCGATTGGCAGCAGATGCTGACGGTGCTGGCCGTGTTGTCCATGGCGATCGGCAACATCACCGCCATCGCGCAGACCAACCTGAAGCGCATGCTGGCCTATTCATCGATCGCCCAGATGGGCTTCATGCTGCTGGGCCTGCTGGCCGGCGTCGTCAACGGCAACGTGTTTTCAGCCGCGAACGCCTACAGCTCGGCGATGTTCTATACCATCACCTATGTCCTGACCACGCTCGGCACCTTTGGCGTGATCCTGTTGCTGGCCCGCGCCGGTTTCGAGGCGGAGTCGATCGATGATTTCAAGGGGTTGAACCAGCGCAGTCCGTGGTTCGCGCTGGTCATGCTGCTGCTGATGTTCTCGCTGGCAGGCGTGCCGCCGGTGATGGGTTTCTATGCCAAGCTGTCGGTGCTGCAGGCAGTGCTCGGCACCGGACAGATCTGGCTGGCCGTGGTATCGGTGTTCTTCTCGCTGATCGGCGCGTTCTACTATCTCCGGATCGTCAAGGTCATGTATTTCGACGAGCCGATCGATACCGCCAAACTGGCGCCGACCACCGACATGCGGGTGGCGCTAAGCATCAACGGTGGCATGGTGCTGGTGCTTGGCCTGATGCCCGGGCCGCTGATGTCGGCCTGCGGCACGGCGATCGTCAAGACGCTGGCTTCCTGATGCACGCATTGGCGATGGGCTGATTGGCGGTGGATGTCGGCCTGTCCAGCTGGTGCGTGATCTTGCTTGCGCTGATTGCCGCGAACCTGCCATTTGCCAATGAGCGGATTTTCGCGTTGTTGCCTCTGCGCGCGCCGGTAAAATCATTCTGGTGGCGCTTGCTGGAGTTGCTGACGCTGTATCTGATCGTCGGCGCCATCGGCGTCTTGCTGGAAGGGCGGATCGGCAATGTCTTTCCCCAGGCCTGGGGCTTTTATGCGGTCACCGGTTGCCTGTTCATCGTGCTGGCCTTTCCCGGCTTTGCCTATCGTTATCTGCGCAAGCAGCGTGGCTGATTGGCCCGGCTGCAAGACGATTAAACGGCTGAACAGCTGAACAGCTGAGCCGCCGAACTGCTGAAACGCCGAAGTGTCGAGCTGCTCGATTCAACACGGATGATCATGACCCCAGTCAATGACGGCAAGCCAGACGCCCATCTCTGCGAAACAAAAGTCGATGGCCGCGAAGTCTACGACGGTTATTTCCTGAAAGTGCAGAGCGATCAGGTCCGCCTGCCGAGCGGCCAACCGGCCACGCGGGAATACATTCGCCATCCAGGTGCGGTGGTGGTGCTCCCGGTCTTCGACGACGGCAGCATCCTGATGGAACGCCAATTCCGTTATCCCTTGAACCGCGTCTTCATCGAATTCCCTGCCGGGAAAATCGATCCGGGCGAAGATCCACTGGCCTGTGCCAAACGCGAACTGCGCGAGGAAACCGGTTATACGGCGCGCGATTGGCAATTCGTCTGCACGATCCACAATGCGATCGCCTATTCGGACGAGCATCTCGACCTGTACCTGGCGCGGGGCCTCACTGCAGGCAAAGCAGCGCTGGACGAAGGTGAATTTCTGGATATCTTCATCACCGGCCATGCCCAACTGCTGGCCGGAGTGCAGGATGGGTCGATTACCGACGTAAAAACGATCATCGGCATCTTCTGGCTGGAACGCCTCCTGCGCGGCGAATGGCTGCCGTCGACCGGCGCGGCCGGCGGCGAGCAGTCAGCGGCTAGCGACTAGCGACTGGCTGCAGGCTGCTAGCTTCAAGCCGCAAGGTGGCAGCGGCCAACCTCACATGTTCGGATAATTCGGCCCGCCGCCGCCCTCCGGCGTGACCCACACGATGTTCTGGGTGGGGTCCTTGATGTCGCAGGTCTTGCAGTGCACGCAGTTCTGCGCATTGATCTGCAACCGGTCCGCACCGGCGTCGGTCTTCACGTATTCATACACGCCGGCGGGGCAATAGCGCGCTTCCGGCCCGGCATAGCGCGCCAGGTTGATCGCCACCGGCACGCTCGGGTCCTTCAACGTCAGGTGCGCCGGTTGGTCCTCGGCATGGTTCGTGTTGGAGATGAACACCGACGACAGCTTGTCGAAGGTCAGCTTGCCATCCGGACGCGGATACGTGATCGGCGAATAGTTCGCAGCCGGCTTCAGGCATTCATGATCGGCGTGGGTGTGGTGCAGGGTCCACGGCGCCTTGCCGCGAAACACCACTTGATCGATGCCGACCATCAGCGTGCCGAGCTTCAGACCCTTGCTCATCCACGGCTTGAAGTTACGTGCCACATGCAGCTCCTCGTGCAGCCAGGATTGTTCGAATGCCTCCGGGAACGCGTTGAGTTCATCGCGCTGGCGACCGCTGGCAAGTGCATCGAAGGCAGCGTCTGCCGCCTGCATGCCGGTCTTGATGGCCGCATGGCTGCCCTTGATCCGGCTGGCATTCAGGAAACCGGCATCGCATCCGATCAGCGCGCCACCGGCGAACACCAGCTTGGGCAGCGATTGCAGGCCACCAGCTGTGATCGCGCGGGCGCCGTAGGAAATCCGTTTGCCGCCTTCGAAGAACGGGCGGATTGCCGGATGCGTCTTGTAGCGTTGGAACTCTTCGTAGGGGGACAAATACGGGTTCTCGTAGCCGAGGCCGACCACGTAGCCGACTGCCACCTGATTGTTTTCCAGATGGTAGAGAAACGAGCCGCCATAGGTATCGCTGGCGAGCGGCCAGCCGGCGGTGTGGATCACCAGCCCGGGCTGATGCCTGGCCGGATCGATCTCCCACAGTTCCTTGATGCCGATGCCGTAGGTCTGCGGATCGCGACCCTTGTTCAGATCGAAGCGCTGCATCAGGCGCTTGCCGAGATGGCCGCGTGCGCCTTCGGCAAAGAAAGTGTATTTCGCATGCAGTTCCATGCCGAGCTGGAAGGCGCCGGTCGGTTGCCCGTGGCGATCGATGCCGAGGTTGCCGGTGGCGACGCCGCGCACGGCGCCATCGTCGTCATACAGGATTTCCGCTGCTGCAAAACCGGGGAACAGATCCACGCCCAGCCCCTCGGCCTGCTGCCCGAGCCAGCGCACGACATTGGCCAGCGAGATGACGTAGTTGCCGTGGTTCTGGAAGCAGCCGGGCAGCATCCAGTTCGGCGTCTTGACGGCCTTGGTCTCAGTGAGAAACAGGAAACGGTCTTCGCTGACCGGAACGTTCAACGGCGCGCCGAGTTCTTTCCAGTTCGGGAACAGTTCGGTCAGCGCGCGCGGGTCCATCACCGCGCCGGAGAGAATGTGCGCGCCCAGTTCGCCGCCTTTTTCCAGCACGCAGACCGACACTTCGGTGCCGGCCTCGGCCGCACGTTGCTTCAACCGAATTGCCGCCGACAGGCCGGCCGGCCCGCCGCCAATGACCACGACATCGTATTCCATGGCCTCGCGCGGACCGTACTGTTCCAGCAGGGCCGCGGACGTGTCGGACGAGGCGCCGGAAGATGTGTCAGTACCGCTGGTTTGGGTCATGGATCACCATTTCTAAAATTAACGAACGAGTGTTCTAATTGTCGAAGATTTTGCCTAAGATTGCTAGTCGGTGCATTTTAAAGTTGCCCTTTCATGTAATCATAGGCCCCGAAGAGACCTGCCAACGGGGTGCTGACATCCTTCGAACGGCTCGCCGGCGTCTCGCTGCATCATTGATTCGCCGGATCACGATGCCCGCGTACGCAGCCAGAAAAACCAACTAAAAAATCACACAGGGAAATTCCAGATGGGTATCGAGATGAATTTCGAGGGCAAGGTTGCCCTGGTGACAGGTGCATCCAGCGGCCTGGGCGCGCGCTTCGCCAAGGTGCTGGCGCAGGCCGGCGCGCAGGTCGTGCTGGCGGCACGCCGGGTCGACCGGTTGAAGGAATTGCGCGCTGAAATCGAAGCTGCCGGCGGTGCCGCACAAGTGGTGCAACTGGACGTGACGGATTATGCCAGCATCAAGTCGGCGATTGCCCACGCAGAAACCGAGGCCGGGCCGATCGACATCCTGGTCAATAATTCAGGCGTCTCGACCACGCAGCGGCTGGTCGATGTCACACCCGACGACTATGCCTATGTGATGGATACCAACCAGCGCGGCGCCTTCTTCGTCGCACAAGAGACGGCAAAGCGGATGATCGCGCGGGCCAAGGGCGATCCGCGCAAGCAGCACCGCATCATCAACATCGCCTCGATGGCGGGCCTGCGCGTGCTGCCGCAGATCGGCATCTACTGCATGAGCAAGGCCGCCGTGGTGCACATGACGAAATCGATGGCGGTGGAGTGGGGCCGCTATGGCATCAACACCAACGCCATCTGTCCCGGCTACATCGGCACCGAGATCAATGCCGATCATTTCAAGACCGAGCAGGGTCAGGCGCTGGTCAACATGCTGCCCCGCAAACGGCTCGGCAAGCCGGAAGATCTTGATGGCCTGTTGCTTTGGCTGGCTTCGGAAGAGTCGCATTTCATCAACGGCACCATCGTGACTGCCGACGATGGCATGAGCGCTGCGTAAATGACCGACGATGCGACGCCACCGCTGCGGCTGGTGCACAAGCTGCGCATGCCGATTCGCTGGGGTGACATGGATGCGATGGGCCATGTCAACAACACGATCTATTTTCGGTATTTCGAGCAGGCCCGGATCGACTGGTTCCTGGAACTCGGCACGCCGGCTGATCCGCAGCTGGAGTTCGGTCCGGTGATCGTCAATGCGCATTGCGCCTTCCTGCGCCAGTTGCGCTATCCCGGCGACATCGAAGTGCGCACCTATGTCGGCGTGCTCGGGCGCAGCAGTTTCGAGACGGTCCAGGAAATTCGCCGCTGCGACGACATCGACGTGGTGATGGCGTCCGGTGGCGCCAAGGTGGTCTGGATCGATTACCGGCGCGAGAAATCGGTTCCGATGCCGGAATGGTTGCGCGACGTGTTGCTGGCGCCGCCGCCGCCGGGATGATTCGAAAAATTTTTGCATTTCACTTCTTGCAACCGCAGCACCCGATAATTGAAGGGCTTCCATGAAAAAAGTGTACCCCGACGCCGCCTCCGCGCTGGCCGGCATCGTCAAGGACGGTCAAACCATCGCCGTCGGCGGTTTTGGACTGTGCGGCATCCCTGAAGCGTTGATCGCCGCATTGCGCGACTCCGGCGTGCAGAATCTGACAGCGATCTCGAACAATGCCGGTGTTGATGGCTTCGGCCTGGGCCTGTTGCTGGCGACACGGCAGATCAAGAAAATGATCGCCTCCTACGTCGGCGAAAACAAGGAATTCGAACGGCAATACCTGGCCGGGGAACTGGCGCTGGAATTCACGCCGCAAGGCACGCTGGCCGAAAGACTGCGGGCAGGCGGCTCGGGCATTCCGGCATTCTTCACCAAGACCGGTGTCGGCACGATCGTCGCCGAAGGCAAGGATGTACGGGAATTCGACGGCGAGCAATACGTGCTCGAGCGTGCGCTGATACCTGACGTATCCCTGGTCAAGGCCTACATGGCTGACAAGGCCGGCAATCTGGTCTACAACAAGACTGCGCGCAACTTCAACCCGAACGTGGCCATGGCCGGCAAGGTCACCATCGTCGAGGTCGAGAAGCTGGTGGAGATCGGGGAACTTGATCCGGACCAGGTCCACACGCCGAGTATTTTCGTGCACCGAATCGTGGTCAATTCGACGCCGGAAAAACGGATAGAGCAGCGCACGGTGCGCAAGTAAGCATCACGAGAGTCGATGCACCGAATGCAAACAGAACGAGTGGAGAATTGACATGGCATGGACCAGAGATGAGATGGCGGCACGCGCAGCCAAGGAACTGCAAGACGGCTTTTATGTGAACCTGGGGATCGGCCTGCCGACGCTGGTGGCGAACTTCGTGCCGGCACACATGGAGGTATGGCTGCAATCGGAAAACGGCCTGCTCGGCATTGGCCCGTTCCCGACCGACGACGCGGTTGATCCGGACGTGATCAATGCCGGCAAGCAGACCGTCACTTCCCTGCCGGGCTCGTCCTACTTCAGTTCCGCCGATTCCTTTGCCATGATCCGCGGCGGCAAGATCAACATTGCCATTCTCGGTGCGATGCAGGTCTCGGAAAAAGGCGATTTGGCCAACTGGATGATTCCCGGCAAGATGGTCAAAGGCATGGGCGGCGCGATGGACCTGGTGGCCGGCGTGAAAAGGGTCGTGGTGCTGATGGAGCATGTGGCCAAGGCAAAGGACGGGTCGACCTCGCACAAGATCCTGAAGCAATGCGATCTGCCACTGACCGGCGTGGGCGTGATCGACCGCATCATCACCGATCTCGGCGTGATCGACATCACCGATCGTGGCCTGAAACTGGTCGAGCTGGCGCCGGGCGTGAGCGCAGCCGAGATCGTCGAGAAGACCGGCGCGCCGCTCGACGTGACCGCGGTTGCCTGAGGCACGCACCATGACCCAGCCACGATTGAAATCGGTCCAGTGTCTGTCTCCGGCGGGCCTGCACGAGATGGCCTACAAGGAGTGGGGCGACCCGGCCAACCCGCGGGTGCTGGTGTGCGTTCACGGCGTGACGCGGGTGTCGGACGATTTCGATGCGCTGGCCGCAGAGATGGCGGCCACCCATCGGGTGGTCTGCCCGGACGTGGTCGGGCGCGGGCGTTCGGACTGGCTGCGCAATCCGCAGCTCTACCAGTTGCCGCAATACGTGGCCGACATGGTCACCCTGCTGGCGCGGCTGGATGCGAAAAGCGTGGACTGGTTCGGCACCTCGATGGGCGGGTTGATCGGCGTCGGGCTCGCCTCCCTGGCGGGCAATCCGGTACGCAAGCTGATCCTGAACGACATCGGCCCGGCCTTGAATCCAACCGCGCTGGCACGCATCGGCGACTACATCGGGCAGGCAGTGCGCTTCGCCACGGTCGAGGAAGGCGTGGCCTACATTCGCGCCATCTCGGCGCCGTTCGGCATCCACAGCGACGCCGAGTGGGACAAGCTCGCAAAGGACGTTTTGCGACAAGATAAGGACGGTCAGTGGATTCGTCACTACGATCTGG
Source organism: Herminiimonas sp. (assembly GCA_043729515.1). Taxonomy (GTDB): domain Bacteria; phylum Pseudomonadota; class Gammaproteobacteria; order Burkholderiales; family Burkholderiaceae_D; genus JANXSS01. Next base: position 12,638 of record JAYTLK010000014.1, on the reverse strand, counting down.
GACTGGCGCTGCCGTTCAAGAGCGCCACGCCGGAATCGACGGCACAGGCCGAAGCGCTGCTGTGGCAGGCCTATGACGCCATCACCTGTCCGACCCTGCTGGTACGCGGCGCGCAATCGGATTTGCTGACACCAGACGTCGCGCAGGCGATGACCCGGCGCGGTCCGCGGGCCACGCTGGTGACGCTGCCCGATGTCGGTCATGCGCCGACCTTCATGCATGCGGACCAGATTCAGGTGGCAAGACACTTTCTGCTGGGTTGAGCGCTCGCCCGGCACCTCAGCCAGGCGACACCCACTCCAAGGAATCCAGATGAGCTACACACAGGACCAGCAGCACTCCCAGACGCAGACACCGATGCCTGTCCCACCGGGCGACATCGAACGGATCGGCATGGGCACGACATTGTCCGACGCCGCCATTTGCAACGGCGTCGTGTATCTTGCAGGGCAAGTCGCCGACGACGGCACCCAGAACATCACCGGACAGACAGCGGAAGTGCTGGCCCATGTCGACCGTCTCCTGGCAGAGGCCGGCAGCGACCGTTCTCGCATACTGATGTGTCAGATCTTCCTGGCCGACATCAAGGATTTCGATGCCATGAACCAGGTCTGGAATGCCTGGGTCATACCTGGCCAAGCGCCGCCGCGCGCCACGGTCGAGGCAAAGCTGGCGCGGCCGCAGTGGCTGATCGAGGTGATCGTCACCGCGGCGGCCGGCATGGCCTGACGCTTTTTCGGAAAACTCCTGCATGCTGTCCACGACCGCTATCCGCAGCGACGATGCCACCCAGTTCTGCGTCGGCCTGAGCGAGCAGGATGCGGCGCGGCTGATGGCCGTGCATGCCTTTGTCACGCCGGTGTATGCGGCTCGGACAGTGGTGACCGGCGAAAATGCGCTGGCTTTCTCGGAAGGGGTGACGGCTACCCTGGCATCCCTGAAAACCGATGCCGACACCCGCATCGCCGGGTTGCTGTTCGAACTCCCGGTCGTCGATCCGGCGCTGGCCGAGCAGATCGAGTCCCTGTTCGGCAAGGAAGCAGCCGAACTGGTGCGCGGCGTGCGCCAGCTCATGCGCCTGCATGAACAGACCTTCGGCCTGCCCGAGATCGACCGTGGCAAGAAAACCGCGCCACAGGCCGCAGCGCAACTCGAAGTCCTGCGCAAGATGCTGCTGGCAATGGCCACCGACATGCGCGTGGTGCTGGTGCGCCTGGCGTCACGCGTGACGACCCTGCGCTACTTCGCCGAACAGCGGCTGCAGGATGAACGCATCCGGTCCTATGCGCGTGAAACGATGGACCTGTATGCACCTCTGGCAAATCGCCTTGGCGTGTGGCAGCTGAAATGGGAACTGGAAGATTTGTCGTTCCGGTTCCTGGAGCCGGACGCCTACAAGCGCATCGCCCGCATGCTGGAAGAAAAACGCATCGAGCGGGAAGGCTTCGTCGATGGCGCCATCACCCGCCTGCAGGCTGAAATGGCGGCCGCCGGCATCGCCGCGGAGGTGTTTGGCCGGCCGAAACACATCTACAGCATCTGGTCGAAGATGCGCGGCAAGACGCTGGATTTTTCAGAGCTTTACGATGTGCGCGCATTCCGGGTCATCGTCGCCGACGTCAAGACCTGTTATGCCGTGCTTGGCATCGTCCACGACATCTGGACCCCGATCCCGGCAGAATTCGATGACTACATCGCGCGACCCAAGGCAAACGGTTATCAGTCGCTCCACACGGTGGTAATGGCCGAAGACGACCGGGCGCTCGAAGTGCAGATCCGCACCAACGCCATGCATCACTTCGCGGAATATGGCGTGGCGGCGCACTGGCGCTACAAGGAAACGGGGGGGTCGAATTCCGCCGGCCAGAAGTATGACGAAAAAATCGCCTGGCTGCGCCAGCTGCTGGCCTGGAAGACCGAAGTCGTCGATACCGTGGTTGGACAGGATGACCTGCGCCGCGAATGGGTGGAGCAGCTGAAATCGGCGGCGCTGGACGACCGCATCTATGTGCTCACGCCCCAGGCCCGCGTGATCGAACTTCCCACCGGCGCCACACCGATCGACTTCGCTTATCACCTGCACAGCGATGTCGGCCACCGCTGCCGTGGTGCCCGGGTCGATGGCGTCATGGTGCCGCTCAACACGGCCCTGCGCAACGGCCAGACGGTCGACATCATCACTGCCCGTGGCAGCGGCGCCGGCAGCGCCGGCCCGTCGCGGGACTGGCTCAGCCCCGGTTATGCGGTCAGCGCGCGCACCCGCGCCAAGGTGCGCGCCTGGTTCAATGCAATCGACCATACCGAAACCCTGGGTGCAGGCAGGGCGCTGATCGAGAAAACCCTGCAGCGGGAGGGCAAGACCGCAGTCAATCTCGAAGACCTGGCGCACAAGCTCGGCTTCACCAAGCTCGACGATCTGCTGATGGCAGTTGGCAAGGATGAATTCAGCTTGCGTCAGGTAGAGCACGCGCTGCATGCCGACGCTGCGCCCAAGCCGGTCAATCCGGACACGGCAGTGGTGCCACGCAAGAGCCGTGCATCGAGCGTGTCGCAGGGCGCCAAGTCGGGCGTGCTGGTGGTCGGCACCGACGGCCTCATGACGCAACTGGCGAAATGCTGCAAGCCAGCCCCGCCGGATGCGGTGGTGGGTTTCATCACGCGCGGCAAGGGCGTGTCGATCCACCGGTTGTCGTGCAAGAATTTTGCTGAAATGCGCAGCAAGGCGCCGGAGCGGGTGATCCAGACAACCTGGGGCGCGCCTGCCGGCGAAACCGTCTATCCAGTTGACATTTTCATTCTGGCGGGCGACCGCCAGGGATTGTTGCGAGACATCTCGGAAATTTTTTTACGGGAAAAGATCAACGTCATCGGCGTCAGCACCCAGAGCGCACGAGGACAGGCGCGCATGGCCTTCACCGCCGAAGTCGGATCGACGGCACAGTTGCAGAAGGCACTCGGCGTGATTCGGGATGTCGAAGGGGTCTTGCAAGTACATCGGCAGTAGACCCTGGCCAGCCGGCAACAACCACGGTATGCCAGACTAGCGAAAAGAAAAAATTGCCGCTATAATCCGGCTTCTTTAGGCGCGTAGCTCAGCTGGTTAGAGCACTACCTTGACATGGTAGGGGTCGTTGGTTCGAGTCCAATCGTGCCTACCAAATTTTTTTGGTAATTCACTAAAGCAGTTTCGGTCACTGATGCCAGTCGTTCAGGCCAGGCACCGAAACAACAGCAAGAGCGAGAAAGGCATCCCTGGTTATGACACCGCGAACTCCGAGCAACATGGTTCGAGGGCGACGCTAGTCGGGGTTCTTTTTCGTCAGAAGGTTGAAAAAGCGCGGCTGGTCCGCGCTTTTTTTCGTTCCGCTTTTTGAATGCACGGCTTTTTTTGCGCGCTACTACCGCTTCAACGGCGCATTGGTGCAGCGTCACATGTTCCGATCACCCGATTCCAATTACCGGCGCCACGCGCCGACCCGGAGAGCTTCATGCTGACAATCAGTCTTCCAGATGGATCCAAGCGACAATTCGAAGCGCCCCTGACCGTTGCCCAGGTGGCCGCCAGCATCGGCGCCGGCCTGGCGAAAGCAGCGTTGGCTGGCAGGGTCGACGGCAAGGTGGTCGACACCTCGCATCTGATTACGCAGGATGCGGAGCTGGCGATCATCACTGACAAGGATCCGGAAGGTCTCGACGTCATCCGGCATTCGACAGCCCATTTGTTGGCCTATGCCGTCAAATCGTTGTTTCCTGATGCGCAGGTGACCATCGGGCCGGTGATCGACAACGGTTTCTATTACGATTTCTCATACAAACGGCCGTTCACGCCGGAAGACCTGGTCGCCATCGAAAAGAAGATGGCCGAACTGGTGAAAAAGGACGAGCCGGTCACCCGTCGGGTGCTGCCGCGGGATCAGGCGGTCGACCATTTCAAGTCGATCGGCGAAGCGTATAAAGCCGAAATCATCGGATCGATTCCGGCCGATCAAGACGTGTCGCTGTATGCCGAAGGCGGCTTCGAAGATTTGTGCCGCGGACCGCACGTGCCTTCGACCGGCAAACTGAAGGTTTTCAAGCTGATGAAGCTGGCCGGCGCCTACTGGCGCGGCGACTCGAAGAACGAGATGCTGCAGCGGATCTACGGCACTGCCTGGGCGAAAAAGGAAGACCAGGAAGCCTACCTGCACATGCTCGAAGAAGCCGACAAGCGCGATCACCGCAAGCTCGGGCGCGCGCTCGACCTGTTCCACTTCCAGGAAGAAGCGCCGGGCCTGATTTTCTGGCATCCGAAGGGTTGGGTGCTGTGGCAGCAGGTCGAGCAGTACATGCGTCGGGTGTATCAGGATAACGGCTATCAGGAAGTCAAGGCGCCGCAAATCCTTGACATCAGCCTGTGGGAAAAATCCGGCCATTGGGAGAACTACAAGGAAAACATGTTCACCACCGAGTCGGAAAACCGCTCGTACGCCTTGAAGCCGATGAATTGCCCGGGCCATGTACAGATCTTCCGCGCCAACATGCGGTCCTATCGCGACCTGCCGTTGCGCTACGGCGAGTTCGGCCAGTGCCATCGCAACGAGCCGTCGGGTTCGCTGCACGGCATGATGCGGGTGCGCGGCTTCACGCAGGACGATGGTCATGTGTTCTGCACCGAAGACCAGATCCAGGAAGAGTGCATTGCCTTCACCGCACTGCTGCAAAAGGTCTACCAGGATTTCGGCTTCACCGACATCATCTACAAGGTCGCGACCCGTCCGGAAAAACGGGTCGGCAGCGATGAAGCCTGGGACAAGGCAGAGAAGGCCTTGATCGAATCGCTCGAGCGGTCCGGCTTCCCGTACGAGATCTCGCCGGGAGAGGGTGCGTTCTACGGCCCCAAGATCGAATACACATTGAAAGATGCGATTGGCCGGATGTGGCAGTGCGGCACGATGCAGGTCGACTTCTCCATGCCGACCCGCCTTGGCGCCGAATATGTCGCGGAAGACAACACCCGCAAGACGCCAGTCATGCTGCACCGAGCGATTCTGGGCTCGCTGGAGCGGTTCATCGGCATGCTGATCGAAAACTACTCAGGCGCATTGCCGATGTGGCTGGCGCCGGTACAGATTGCGGTGCTCAATATCTCGGAAGCGCAAGCCGAATATGCGCAATCAGTCGCACAAAACCTGAAGAAACAAGGGTTTAGAGTGACCCTCGATTTGCGTAACGAGAAAATAACCTATAAAATACGTGAGCATTCAGTACAGAAGCTGCCTTACATCGTCGTCATCGGCGACAAGGAGCGGGATGCCAACACAGTGGCCGTGCGTGCGCGGGGCAACATCGATCTGGGTACCATGCCGGTCGATGCGCTGGTGGAACGACTCAAGCAAGATGTCGCCACCAAAGCCTGAGCGCAAATGCACGGCTTAATCATTTGATTTTAAAAGGAAATTACAATAGCTACTGATAAGTCGCACCGCATCAACGGTGAAATAACTGCACCTGAATTGCGCTTGAGTGGAGTCGAGAACGAAGCGCTCGGTATCGTGAGTCTGGCTGAGGCCTTCCGCTTGGCGGAAGAATCCAACGTCGATCTGGTCGAGATTGCGCCTACCGCGCAACCGCCGGTCGCGCGTTTGATGGACTACGGCAAATTCAAGTATTCGGAGCAGAAGAAGGCGCACGAAGCCAAGCTCAAGCAGAAGATCATCCTGGTCAAGGAAGTGAAATTCCGGCCGGGCACCGATGATGGCGACTACAACATCAAGCTGCGTAATTTGATCAAGTTCCTCGACGAGGGCGACAAGACCAAGATCACGCTGCGTTTTCGTGGTCGGGAAATGGCGCATCAGGACATCGGCGTGCGCATGCTCGAGCGCCTGAAGATGGACCTGATCGAAGTGGGTCAGGTCGAGCAGTGGCCGAAGATGGAAGGGCGTCAGATGATCATGATAATGGCGCCGAAAAAGAAAAAGTAGCGCTGAAATACAGTAAAGAATCTGCGGTGTTCCGGAACTCGGAACACCGCGATGGCGGTGGACTCGATTCCACTGCATAACAAGTGAAAGCAGGCATCCAAGCGCAGTGATTTGCTGCCACCTGCAATCATATAAAAAAGGAGCTGTCCGCAAGGGCAGCGATCGTCATGCCAAAAATGAAGACCAAGAGCAGTGCGAAGAAGCGGTTTCGCGTGCGTCCGGGTGGAACCATCAAGCGCGGTTCGGCGTTCAAGCGCCACATCCTGACCAAAAAAACCACCAAGACCAAACGTCAGTTGCGCGGCTCGAAGGAAGTCCATGATTCGAACATGGTTTCCGTGCGCGCCATGATGCCGTTCGCTTAACCCACCGGCTATTTAAGGAGATTCCATGCCTAGAGTAAAACGTGGTGTAACGGCACGTGCCCGTCACAAAAAAGTTCTCGATCAAGCCAAGGGCTATCGTGGTCGCCGCAGCAAGGTCTACCGGATTGCCAAGCAGGCAGTCATGCGGGCCGGCCAATATGCCTATCGTGACCGTCGCAACAAGAAGCGCGTGTTCCGCGCTCTGTGGATCACCCGGATCAACGCTGCCTCGCGCGAGCACGGCATGACCTACAGCGTGTTCATGAACGGCTTGAAGCGTGCCTCGATCGAACTCGATCGCAAGGTGCTGGCCGACATGGCCGTGATGGACAAGCCGGCGTTTGCCGCGATCGTCAACCAGGTCAAGGCCACCATCGCTGCCTGAGCATCCATCCGCGCCGTGCATGCGGCGTAGCAGTATCCCGGCGGGGCAGAGGTCAAACACCTGTGCCCCGTTTCATTTGTAGCGTGGCTTCACACGCAGCGGAAAACAACGCATGAGTCTTCTAGAACAACTTGTGGTGCAGGCGCAGGCTGACTTCGCCGCTGCCACCGATGCCGCCGCCCTGGAAAATGCCAAGGCCCGTTATCTCGGCAAGACCGGGCAGATCACCGAGCAGATGAAGTCGCTCGGCAAACTGGCCCCCGAGGAGCGCAAGGTGCAGGGTGCCATCATCAACGCCGCCAAGGAGCAGGTCGAAACCGCCCTGACGGCACGCCGCGACGGCATGGCCGAAGCACAGATGCGGGCGCGTCTGAATGCCGAAGCGATCGATGTCAGCTTGCCGGCGCGTGGACGTGGTGTCGGCGGCATCCATCCCGTGATGCGGACCTGGGAGCGGGTCGAACAGATCTTCGCATCGATCGGTTTCGATGTGGCCGACGGCCCCGAAATCGAAACCGACTGGACGAATTTCACCGCGCTCAACAGCCCGGAAAACCATCCGGCGCGCTCGATGCAGGACACCTTCTACATCGACGGCAAGGACAGCGCCGGCAAGCAGCTGCTGCTGCGCACCCACACCAGCCCGATGCAGGTGCGCTATGCCCGCATGCACAAGCCGCCGATCAAGGTGATCGCACCGGGCCGCACCTATCGCGTCGACAGCGATGCGACGCACTCGCCGATGTTCCATCAGGTCGAGGGTCTGTGGATCGCGGAAGACATCAGCTTCGCCGACCTGAAGGGTGTCTATCTGTCGTTCGTGCGAGCCTTCTTCGAGACCGACGATCTGCAGGTGCGTTTTCGGCCTTCGTATTTTCCGTTTACCGAACCGTCGGCCGAGATCGACATTGCCTTCGGCAGTGGGCCGTTGAAGGGTCGCTGGCTGGAAATTTCCGGCTCCGGCCAGGTGCATCCGTCGGTGGTGCGCAACATGGGCCTGGACCCTGAAACCTACATCGGTTTTGCCTTCGGCTCCGGCCTGGAGCGCCTGACCATGCTCCGCTACGGCATCAGCGACCTGCGCCTGTTCTACGAGGGCGATCTGCGCTTTTTGAAGCAGTTCAACTGAGCGGCAATTCGACCGAGCGCGTCCGGACCCGATTCATGCAGTAAAAGGATTTGAACATGCAATTTTCTGAACAGTGGCTGCGGACGATGGTCAACCCGCCGATCGATACCGACGCCCTGGCGCATCTGCTGACCATGTCCGGCCTCGAAGTGGAGGAAGTCGTGCCGGTCGCGCCGCCGTTTTCAAAGGTGGTGGTGGCGCAGGTGCTCGACATCGCGCGCCATCCGAATGCGGACCGCCTGAATGTCTGCCAGGTCGATGCCGGCACCGGCACCGCGCTGACGATCGTCTGCGGCGCGCCGAATGTGCGGGCCGGAATGAAGGTTGCCTGCGCGCTGGTCGGCGCAGTCCTGCCGCCGGGCGCCGATGGCAAGCCGTTCGAGATCAAGGTCGGCCAGCTGCGTGGGGTGGAGTCGCAGGGCATGTTGTGTTCGGCACGGGAACTGCACCTGTCGGATGATCACGGTGGCTTGCTCGATCTGCCGCAAGATGCGCCGGTGGGCCAGGACTTCCGCGATTACTACCGGCTCGACGACAGCAAGTTCACGATCAAGCTCACGCCCAACAAGGCCGATTGCCTGTCGGTGCTGGGCGTGGCGCGCGAAGTCGCGGCACTGACCGGCGTGCCGCTTGAGGCGCCAACGCAGGCGCCGGTGGCGGTGACGACCGATGCCATCCTGCCGGTTCGGGTGCTGGCGCCGGATCTGTGCGGCCGCTTTTCCGGGCGCATCATCCGCGGCGTCAACGCGCGCGCGGCCACGCCGGACTGGATGAAACAACGCCTGGAGCGCAGCGGACAGCGTGCGATCTCGGCCCTGGTCGACATCTCGAACTACGTCATGCTCGAACTCGGGCGGCCGACCCATGTCTTTGATCTCGACAAGATCCATGGCGGACTCGAAGTACGCTGGGGCCGCAAGGGCGAGTCGCTCAAGCTGCTCAATGGCAGCACCGTCGACATCGACGACTGGGTCGGCGTGATTGCCGATGAACAGGCGATCGAGTCATTGGCGGGCATCATGGGCGGTGACGCCACTGCGGTGTCGCTCGACACCCGTGACATCTATCTCGAAGCCGCATTCTGGCATCCGCAAGCGATCCAGGGCCGGGCGCGGCGTTACAATTTTTCGACCGATGCAGCACATCGCTTCGAGCGTGGCGTCGATTATGCGACCACGGTCGAGCACATCGAACGCATCACGGCCTTGATCGTTTCCATCTGCGGACTTGGCGCGGAAACATTGGTCGGTCCGGTCGACGACCAGATCATCGCGCTCCCGCAACGCAAGCCGGTGACGATGCGCACCGCGCGCGCCGTGAAAGTGATCGGCGTGCCGCTCGACACCGCGCAGGTGTCCGGCATCTTCACGCGACTCGGGTTGGACCATGTGCATGCCGATGGCGTGTTCACCGTCACGCCGCCGTCGTTTCGCTTCGACCTCGAGATCGAGGAAGACCTGATCGAGGAAGTCGCCCGGATCTACGGTTTTGAAAACATCCCGGCCCGCCCGCCGGTGGCGCCCAACGAGATGCGCATCGCGCCTGAAGAGAGCCGGTCGCTGTTTTCGATCCGACGCTTGCTGGCCGGTTGCGATTATCAGGAAGTGGTGAATTACAGTTTCGTCGACGACGCATGGGAAGCCGACCTGGCTGCCAACACGCAGCCGATACGGGTCGTCAATCCGATCGCCAGCCAGTTGAGCAGCATGCGTTCGACCTTGTTCGGCAGCCTGATCGCCAACCTGCGCTACAACCTGAACCGCCGCGCGACACGGGTGCGCGTGTTCGAGATCGGCACCGTGTTCATGCGCGACGATACCGTAACTGATGGCCCGCTGACGGTTGCCGGCTATGCGCAACCAAAACGCGTCGGTGCGCTGGCCTACGGCAGCGTGACGGAAGAGCAGTGGGGCGGTGCTGCCCGCAACATGGATTTCTTTGATATCAAGGCCGATCTGGTTGCCTTGTTCGCTCCGCGCGCGCTGCGCTTCGAGACCGCTGTGCATCCGGCCCTGCATCCTGGCCGCAGCGCAAAAATATTGCTGGATGGTCAAGACATCGGCTTCATCGGCGAACTGCATCCGCGCTGGCAGCAAAAATACGAATTGCCATCGGCGCCTGTGCTGTTTGAAGTCGATGCCGCTGCGCTGCAACGACAGTCGTTGCCGACGCATCAGGATATTTCGAAATTTCCAGCGGTCACGCGCGACGTCGCGCTGGTGGTGGCGAGCGACATTCCAGCGCAGAATCTGCTCGATGTTTTTGTTTTGCAGCAGCAGGATGATGCGGCCTGTCGTATCGTGCAAGCTATTGTTTTATTTGACGAATATCGCGGCAAGGGCCTCCAGGAGAATGAAAAAAGCCTTGCTTTCCGATTCGCCTTGCAAGATACTCAAAGCACCCTGCAAGACGACGCGGTCGATGCCGCGATCCATGCATGCGTGACCGCGGCACAGAAAAAATACAATGCCCGGCAACGTACCTGAGCTGCATGACATGCCCGATGAAGCACCTTCAGTTGGTGTTGCGACCAGCGCTCCCGAAGCCGCCGGAGTTCATCGCCGCATTGAACCCGGCAGGAATGCAGACATGCAGGCTGTGACCAAAGACGGCGGGGATGAGACCATGATGAACGACGCGAATTCTGCTGAACTCCAATCCGTTCTGGCTGCGGACCTCGATCGTGCGGTATTGGAAGCGCGTGTCCGGTCACAGGCCGAGAAGGATCTGCCCACATTGACCAAGGCCGAGTTGGCTGAACTCTTGTTTGAACAGGTCGGTCTGAACAAGCGCGAAGCCAAGGACATGGTCGAGACCTTCTTCGATGAAATCCGCAATGCACTCGAAGGCGGTGCGCCGGTCAAGTTGTCCGGCTTCGGCAATTTTCAATTGCGTGACAAGCCGCAACGCCCCGGCCGCAATCCGAAGACCGGCGAAGAGATTCCGATCACTGCGCGGCGTGTCGTCACTTTTCATCCGAGTCAGAAATTGAAGGCGATGGTGGAAATGTCGAACCGGAAAACGGTTGCCCGTGCTGTGTGAACCCGGGTTAGGTCTGGAAGCATGATCGATGAATGACCGTCCTCAAAAAGCCGAGCTTGCGGCACTGCCACCGATTCCGGCAAAGCGGTATTTCACCATCGGTGAAGTCAGTGATCTGTGTGGCGTGAAGCCCCATGTCCTGCGCTATTGGGAGCAGGAATTTGCCCAGCTGAAGCCGGTCAAGCGGCGCGGCAATCGACGCTATTATCAACATCATGAAGTGCTGCTGATCCGTCGCATTCGCGAATTGCTGTACGAGCAGGGCTTCACCATCAGCGGCGCCCGGAACAAGCTCGACAGCCGTCCGCTCGAGGCGATCGACGTCACGCCTGCAGTCAGCGTCGATTCTGGTGTGGATGTGGAAGCGATACGCGCGGAATTGATCGATATCCTGGCGCTACTGCAGCTACCGGCGCGGTCTTCCTGAGGACACCGTCGGCCTGATGCGGCATCGTCGCAGCAAGGCAGATGGCCATGCTTCTGGAGCAGTCGTGTCCGTTTGTCCGGGTAAAGAAAAAGGCACGCGCGCGTGCCTTTTTTCTTGTGTGATGATCGACCTGACCGGGCGAGATCAAAACGCGTGATGCTCGCCCGGTTGCAAGGTAACCACGCGGGTGCCCGCATCGCCAAGTGCACGAATGTATTCTTCGGGCGTGCCCTTGAGCTGTGGCGTGGTGCCGTAGTGGATCGGGATCGCGAATTTCGGCTTGAGGAATTGCCGTGTTGCGTAAGCGGCGTCTGTTGGATCCATCACGAAGTGGCCACCGATTGGAATCAGCACCAGGTCCGGATGATAGTACTCACCGATCAGTTTCATGTCGCCGAACAGACCGGTGTCGCCCATGTGATAGATCCGGAAGCCGTTTTCCAGCTCGATCACGTAACCTTGCGGTTCACCGCCGACGTGGGTTTCGTCCTTGCCGGTGGCGACATTGCGCCACAGGATTTCAGAACTGTGTTCGGCATGGGTCGCGGTGATCCGGATGCCGGCACCCAGCGGTGTCACGGTGCCACTCTTGCCGAAGCGCGTCGCTTGTTCGGCTGGCAGGATGCCGAGCGTGATGGCGCTCTGGATCAGGCCTGCAGGGCCATACACCGGCGCGCCGGTCAGTTTGGCAAGCGCAGCGACATCGCCGAAGTGGTCGTTATGCCCGTGGGTCACGAGAATCAGGTCGACCTTGCCGAGGGCCTCGAGCTTCTTGAATGCCTCCGGAGTTTTTGGATTGGTCGTCAGCCAGGGATCGATCACGATCACCTTGCCGCCCGGCGTGCTGATGCGGGTGGTGGCTTGCCCCAGCCACTGGACATCAATCTTGCCGTCCGCCGCCGCTGCGGCCGAGCCGCACATGGGGATGGCGATTGCCGCAGCAAACAGGGCAAGGCCATGACGCAGGCCGCGACTGGCGCGCCCGTCGATGGATCGTGCCGGGAAATCGTTGCTGTTCGTAGCCATCGTCGTCTCCGTGGTCATGTCAGATTTTTGCCTGATGATGAATCGCAGTAAAGAGTGCAGCCATGGTCGCCAGCACGGCGCCGAAGTCCTTGACCGGCTCGGTTTCATCCCAGATGTAATTGAGCATGACGGCTTCGAAATCGCGCCGTTTCGACTTTGTGGTCACTTCATGCGCACGCGTGATCGCCTTCAAGAACTGGCGCCGCATGCCCGGCATCAGGGGAAGGTGCTGCACATCGTCCAGAAATTCGAAGCCCTTTGGCAGGGATGATCCCTTGAGCGCGAATTCAAGCTTCTCGAA
>JAYTLK010000013.1:0-3993 GCA_043729515.1 Herminiimonas sp. | reverse complement strand
GCCACGAATGGCATAAGGTTGTTTGGCAAACCCTGCGGATCTTCGCCGATCAAGCCGCTCTCATGCGCACCGGCCGGATTAAAGTAACGCAACCGGGCAATGTTCCAGTCCGGTTCCGCAATGAACAGGTCGCCCAGGATCTCTTCGATCATCAGTTTCGAGCGGCCGTAGGGATTGGTCGCCGACAACGGAAAATCTTCCTTGATCGGCGTCGTCGCCGGATCACCGTACACAGTCGCCGATGAAGAGAACACCAGCGTGCGGACCTTCGCCCGTTGCATTGCCGCCAGCAGGTCGAGCGTGCCACGCACGTTGTTGTCGTAGTAGGCAAGTGGCTGCGCGACTGACTCGCCGACTGCCTTGAGGCCGGCGAAATGCAGCACCGCTGCAATCTGATGTTCGGCGAAAGTGCGGTCGAGCAACGCGCTGTCGCGAATGTCGGCTTCGACGAAAATTGGCGTGACGCCAGTGATGGTCTGCAGGCGCCCCAGCACCTTGCGATTGCTGTTGCAGAGATTGTCGTAGATGACCGGTTCGTATCCCGCGTCGACCAATGCGATGAAGGTATGGGAGGCGATGAAACCGGCACCGCCGGTCAGGAGAATTTTTTGGGTCATGACAGTGTTTGGGTAAGAGGGAGACACAGCATTGGTGACGCACGGTAATGTCGCGCCGGGTTCGCGGAGCAGACAGGCCCGACGCGCGTTCGATGGTAATCGAAATCAGCCTGTCTAGATTGAATCGCGCCATGCATTGACCGATCCGTGCAAGACGAACAGCCCATGTATGTGCGGTATCGAACTTCTTTCAACCAGCGAACGATTTACCTTCAAACACCGTTGCGGATGTTGAAGCGTCGAACATGCCGCAACGTGTTCAATTGCTTGTCCCGATCCTGCCTTGCCGCATTCCTGCGCGCCGGCTGCGCCATGACGCTGTACACCGCGCCTCATGCAACAAACCATCTTGGAGAAATTCATGGCAACACGTAAAGAACCGATCAGCCCTGTCGAAGGTGCCGGCAGTATCTTGAGCACTGTCTCCGCGCCCTCCACCGGCCCGATGCCGAAGGCACTCGACAAAGCATCGCCTGCCGACCTGCTGCAGAAAATCCTCGGCACTGCGGCCCTGACGGCGCAGATGCCCGACAATCCGAACAAGCCCGGCGAATTCGGCGAAGCTGCGCGCACCCCGCCGGAAGGCGTGCATGTGAAGCCGTCGTCGACAGTGGTCACGTCAAGCACCGTGACCGAAACCACTGCCTCTGAAAAGCTCGGCAAGGGCGTGCCGGTGATCAGCTTCAATCCCACGGTCGGCTCGCTCGACCGGGTGCGGGTCGATTCCGGCGGTCAGCAACTGACCACCAATCAGGGCGTGCGGATTGCCGATAACCAGAACTCCCTGAAAATCGGCCTGCGCGGTCCGACGGCGCTGGAAGACTTCATTCTCCGTGAAAAAATCACCCACTTCGACCACGAGCGCATTCCCGAGCGGGTGGTGCATGCCCGCGGCTCAGGCGCGCACGGTTTTTTCGAAAGCTATGGCGACCTGTCGCAGTTGACGAAAGCTGCGCCGTTTTCGGCAAAGGGCAAGATCACGCCGACTTTCGTGCGTTTCTCGACCGTGGCCGGCGAGCGTGGTTCGGCCGACACGGTGCGCGACGTACGCGGTTTTGCAGTCAAGTTTTATACGGACGAAGGCAACTGGGACTTGGTCGGCAACAACATCCCGGTGTTTTTCATTCAAGATGCAATGAAGTTTCCCGACTTGGTCCACGCCGTCAAGCCGGAGCCCCATTTCGCGATCCCGCAGGCTTCTTCGGCACACGATACTTTCTGGGATTTTGCGTCCCTCATGCCGGAGTCGACCCACATGCTGCTGTGGCAGATGTCGGACCGGACGATTCCACGCAGCTATCGCATGATGCAAGGCTTCGGCGTGCACACTTTCCGTCTCGTCAATGCCGAGGGCGCTACCGTCTTCTGCAAGTTCCACTGGACACCGAAGGCCGGCACGCATTCTCTGGTGTGGGACGAAGCCGTCAAGATCAATGGCGCCGATCCGGATTTTCATCGGCGCGATCTGTGGGAAGCAATCGAAGCCGGCGCGTTTCCGGAATATGAACTCGGCCTGCAGGTTTTTACCGAAGAACAGGCCGAAGGATTTGCCTTCGACGTGCTCGATTCCACCAAGCTGATTCCGGAAGAACTGGTGCCGGTCGTACCGGTGGGACGGATGGTCCTGAACCGCAACCCGGACAATTTTTTCGCCGAGACCGAACAGGTGGCATTCTGTACCGCCCATGTGGTGCCGGGCATCGACTTCAGCAACGACCCGCTGCTGCAAGGCCGCATCCACTCCTATCTCGATACGCAGATCAGCCGATTGGGCGGGCCGAATTTCCACGAGATTCCGATCAATGCACCGGTGGCGCAAGTGCACAATAACCAGCGCGACGGCATGCACCGCCAGGCAGTGCACCGTGGCCGGGTATCTTACGAGCCAAACTCCCTGGCTGGCGGTTGCCCGTTCCAGGCCGGACGCGCCACTGGCTTTACCAGCGTGCCGGAGCGGATTTCGGAAGACAAGGTCCGCGGCAAACCGGAAAAATTCGCCGAGCATTATGCCCAGGCGAAGATGTTCTGGCTGAGCCAGACGCCGCTCGAGCAGGAACACATCATCAAGGCCTTCCGTTTCGAGCTGACCCGGGTACAGACACAAGCCATTCGCGAGCGCGTGGTGTCGCTGCTGATCAATGTCGATGCGCGTCTGGCCACTGGCGTGGCAACTGGTCTCGGCATTACGCTGCCGGCAGCCGCTCCGGTGCTGTCCAAGTTGCCGGAGCAAGAAATCATCGCTTCGCCACCCTTGTCGATGATGGCGCGTCCGGGCGATGGAAAGATCGCCGGCCGTCGGATCGCAATTCTGGTTGCGCCGGGCGTCGAGGGCGCGACCATCCGTACCATCTATGCCGGTCTGATCGGGGCTGGCGCCGTGCCGCGTTTCGTCGGGGAACATCTTGGCCAGATCGATGCCACGGGTGGCGCGCCGATCAATGTCGAGATCTCGATCGAAGCCGGTCCCTCCGTGCTGTATGACGCGGTCGTCATTCCCGATGGCGCAGCGGCCATCAAGGCGCTGGCAAAAGATGGCATGGCGCTCGATTTCGTCAAGGATCAGTACCGACATTGCAAGCCGATGCTGGTGTTGGGCGCGGGCGCTGAATTGCTGGCGCAGGCCCGGATCACGCCGGATGCCGGCGTCGTCGCCACGCTTGACGATTTCATCAAGGCGCTGGCGGCACACCGGGTATTTTCGCGGGAAATGAATCCGCCTGCAGTCTAGCGCGTAGCATCAGGCCAGTTGCGGCA
This sequence comes from Herminiimonas sp., assembly GCA_043729515.1. GTDB lineage: Bacteria > Pseudomonadota > Gammaproteobacteria > Burkholderiales > Burkholderiaceae_D > JANXSS01. The sequence continues at coordinate 622 of JAYTLK010000013.1, read as the reverse complement.
AGGGGGTGAACGAGCAAGCGGCAACCTGCGTGTTTCTACCATCCTGGCACGCACTGCGCCGCCGCCTGTCAGACCTTTCCAACCCAAGCATGCGGCTTCGGCACTCGCCGAGCCGCCTTCATCTACCCCGAAGTCACGGTAAATACCGATCGAAGAGTTTTGCGTGCCGTCGGACGGCTACACGCTTTAATTTATTCGAAATATAAGAATTATTCCCCGGGGAATAAAGTCGAGCGCTGCCAAACAACGAGGCTGGCAAAGGCCGTGCTGGCGCGCGCAACAAAACGATTGCCTCAACCTTCAACCGCCCTTCTTCCAACAGCATTCAACCGCTTGCCAACGATCGTAATCGTCGGCATGCCGGCATCGCTGGTCTGCAACACTGCCGCTTGCCCGACCTTGTCGACCGCGTGCAATGCAGTCGCCGCTGGCGCAACGGTGGCCGCACCGGCGATGCCGAGTGCCAGGATGAGGACGATTGCCGCGGGTTTGATGGTGTTCATGTGCGCTCCTTGAGAAATGGTTCGTTCGGTGCTGCGTTGTGTTGAACGAACTATAGGGAGCGCATGCCGATGTTGCCACCGGCTTGCGACGAACTGCATTGTTACGCGGATGAATTGCT
>JAYTLK010000012.1:0-13307 GCA_043729515.1 Herminiimonas sp. | reverse complement strand
CGAGCCTGCAGGCCGCGGCGTCGCGGGTAGCGGCGGCCGAAGCGGCAGCCAGCCTGACGACTGCCGGCACGTTACCCGTTGTCGGCAGCAATTTTTCTGCTACCCGCCAGCGCTACACCGAGAACGGCATCATCCCGCCGCCACTGGCCGGTGCGATCGAAACCGACAGCCAGCTGGCGCTGAACTTTCGTTACGATTTCGATTTCTGGGGCCGCAACGGCGCGGCTTTGCGCAGTGCACTGTCGCAAGGCAAGCTGGCGCAGGCGGAGCAATACAACGCCCGCCTGGTGCTGGCAACCGGCGTGGTGCGCAGCTGGCTCCAGCTCGGGCGCAACAGCATGCAGCTCGATCTCGTGAACCAGCAGATGCAGGTGCGTGAGGCGCTTGATCGCCTGACCCGACTGCGTTTGAAAGCCGGGCTCGATACGCAAAGCGAAACCCAGGCCTCGCTGCAGCAGGCCGCCAGCCTGCGCGCGGAACAGGCGCAGTGGCAGCAACAGATCGCCCTGGCCCGCAACCAGCTCGCCGCCCTGCTCGGCCGCGGCCCCGATCGCGGCTTGACGATTGCCCGGCCGGTGCTGCCGACGCCGGCGACGACACTGCTGCCGTCACGATTGCCGCTGAGCCTGATCGGCCGCCGGCCCGATATCGTTGCCGCGCGCTGGCGGGTCGAAGCGGCTCAGGGCCAGATCGATTATGCCCGTGCGCAGTTTTATCCGAACGTGGACCTCATGGCGTTTGCCGGTTTTTCCGCGCTGGGATTGTCGAACCTGCTGCAGAGCGGCAGTCGCATCGCCGGCGCCGGTCCGGTCATCACGCTACCGATTTTCGAGGGCGGCAGCCTGCGCGCGCGGCTGAGCAGCCAGGTCGCCAATTATGACGGCGCGGTGGCGACCTACAACCAGAGCCTGAACGATGCGCTGCACGATGTGGCCGACCAGGTGCAGCTGCTGAAAGCAGCCGAGACCCAGTCCGGCAACCAGGAGCAGGCGACCGAGGCAGCCCGGCGCAGCCATGCCCTGGCACGCGAGCGGCGCCGGGTCGGCACCATCAACGAGCTGCAATTGCTCGCCAGCCAGGCCGCCTTGCTGGCGCAGCAGCGCATTGCCTTCGATGCACAGGCGCGCCGGCTGGACGTGCGCGTCGGCCTGATCAAATCCCTGGGCGGCGGTTTCGATGCGCGGCAGGCGCGGCTGTTCATTGCGCCTGACGCCCGTCCCCCAACGCCCTCCGCCGTCACTCCGAATCCACCTAACCGCTCCGCATCATGACGCCATCGACCACCCAGCCGCAACCGCCGGCGCAACATCAACCGCAGGCTGCAACACCGCCCGCCGCGCCTGCCGGAACACCCGCAGCTCCACCCGGTGCGCCGGCCGGCGCACCGGCAAAAAAGCCGAGCGGCAAGCGCAAGCTGTTGCTGGTCATTGCCACCATCGTGATCCTGCTCGCGCTGCTGGCCTACGGCATCTACTGGTTCCTGTTTCTGCGTCATTTCGAGCAAACCGACGATGCTTATGTTGCTGGCAACGTGGTGCAGGTAACGCCCCAGGTTGGTGGCACGGTGGTCTCGATCGGCGCCGACGACACGGAACTGGTGCAGATGGGCCGCACGCTGGTCCAGCTCGATCCGGCCGATGCCAGGGTCGCGCTCGACAATGCCACCGCCCAGCTGGCGCAGGCAGTGCGCGAGGTGCGCACCCTGTATGTGAACAATGGCACCTTGAATGCCACCATCGCGCTGCGCTCGGCCGATGTTGAGCGCGCGCGCAGCGATCTGGCGCGGCGCCAGGAGCTCGTTGCCAGCGGTGCGGTCTCGACCGAGGAACTGTCGCATGCGCGCAGTGCGCTACAAGCGGCGCAGGCGGCCTTGACGGCATCACGCGAGCAGCTGTCGTCGAACCAGGTCCTGACCGACCGCACCACGGTGAGCCAGCATCCCAACGTGCTGCGTGCAGCCGGCCAGGTGCAGGCGGCTTATCTGAATCTGGCGCGCACCAGCCTGCCGGCGCCGATCACGGGTTACGTTGCACGGCGATCGGTGCAGGTCGGCCAGCGCGTCGCGCCCGGCACGCCGCTGTTGTCGATCGTGCCGTTGAACGCGCTCTGGGTCGATGCCAACTTCAAGGAAGTGCAGATCGCGAAAATGCGCATCGGCCAGCCCGTCACGTTGAAATCCGACCTGTATGGCTCCGACGTCACGTTTCACGGCAAGGTTGCAGGCATGGCAGCCGGCACCGGCGCAGCCTTCGCGCTGCTGCCGACCCAGAATGCGAGCGGCAACTGGATCAAGGTCGTGCAGCGGGTGCCGGTGCGCATCACGCTCGATCCGCAGGAGCTGGCGGCGCATCCGCTGCGCATCGGCGTGTCGATGCAGGTCGATACCGACATCGCCCAGGCCGGCGGCAATTCCCTGACGGGTGCGGCGCCGCTGCGCACCGCACCGGCCTACCAGACCGCCGTGTTCGACAATGCCGGCAAGGAAGCGGATGCCCTGATCGCGCGGGTCATCGGCGAGAACAGCGGCGGTGGGAATGGCGTCGGCGGCATTGGTGGCAATGGTGGCAATGGTGGCAGTAGCGGTGGCGGCAGTGGTCGCAAAAGCGGCAGCAGTCCTGCGGTCAAATAACCGATGGCCACTGCTCCCCGCGCCGCGCTGCAACCCCTGACCGGCACCCCGCTCGTTTTCGGCACCATCGCCCTGTCGCTGGCGGTGTTCATGAACGTGCTCGATTCGTCGATCGCCAATGTCTCGATTCCGGCCATCTCCGGCGACATGGGCGTCTCCCCGCAGCAAGGCACCTGGGTCATCACTTCGTTTTCGGTAGCCAACGCGATTTCGGTGCCGCTGACCGGCTGGCTGACCATGCGCTTCGGCCAGGTAAAGCTGTTTTGTTCCTCGATCCTGCTGTTCGTGATCGCCTCCTTCTTGTGCGGCATGGCACCCAGCATCGAGATGCTGATTGCCGCGCGCGTGATCCAGGGTGCAGTTGCCGGGCCGATGATCCCGTTGTCGCAGGCCTTGCTGCTGTCGAGCTATCCGCCGGCCAAGAGCGGCATGGCACTCGCCTTCTGGGGGATGACGACGCTGGTGGCGCCGATCATGGGGCCGCTCCTGGGCGGCTGGATCTCCGACAATTATTCCTGGCCCTGGATCTTCTACATCAACGTGCCGATCGGGATCTTCGCGGCCTGGGCGACATGGTCGATCTACCGCGTGCGCGAATCGTCGATCCTGATCCGGCCGATCGACAAGATCGGACTGGCGCTCCTGATCCTCTGGGTCGGCAGCCTGCAGCTGATGCTCGACAAGGGCAAGGAGCTTGACTGGTTCAATTCCGGCACCATCATCATCCTGGGATCGGTGGCACTGATCTGCTTCATCTACTTCATCATCTGGGAGCTGGGCGATGACCATCCGGTGGTCGACCTGTCGCTTTTCTACGGCCGCAATTTCAGTGGCGGCGTGGTTGCCATCTCGGTTGCATACGGTCTTTTCTTCGGTTCGCTGGTGATCCTGCCGTTGTGGCTGCAGACCCAGATAGGCTACACCGCCACCGAGGCCGGCAAGGTGATGGCGCCGGTCGGCATCCTGGCGATCCTGATGTCGCCCTTCGTCGGCAAGATCCTGCCGAAGGTCGATGCGCGCTGGGTGGCGACGTCGGCATTCCTGATCTTCGCGCTGGTGTTCTACATGCGCTCGAAATTCACTGCTGACGTCGATGTACGCACGCTGATGATCCCGACCATCATCCAGGGTGCGGCAATGGCCATGTTCTTCATTCCGCTGACATCGATCATCCTCTCCGGCCAGCCGCCGGAAAAAATTCCCGCCGCCGCCGGCCTATCGAATTTCGTGCGCATCATGTTCGGCGGTATCGGGACGTCGGTGACTTCCACCCTCTGGGACAGCCGCAGCACGCTGCATCATGCGCAGTTGGCCGAGCACACCGGCAATGCCAACCCGGCCTTTGGCCAGGCGGTGCAGGGGCTGATGTCGCAAGGCTTGAGCGAGCCCGGCGCCTGGGCCGTGATCGAACGCACGATGTCGGTCCAGGCCAGCACCATGGGCGCGGCCGACATTTTCTACATGTCGTCGATTCTGTTCATCGGGTTGATCGCACTGGTCTGGATGACCAAGCCGCGCAAGTCGGGCGCATCAGCCGATGCGATGGGCGCGCACTGAGCGTGGAAGGCCAGTGCGGCCGGAGTCGCATCGCAGGGGAAGTCTGGCGACCATGAGCATGCCGATCGGATTGGTCGATCGGATGCTCAAGGTGTCTTTTTGACCGACGCCGGCGCAACCGATTTTACCGGCGCGGCGCTCGGTGCTTGGGGCAGCGCCTTCAGCCCTTTCGGATTGTTGGCTTTCCTCGATGCCTCGAACGGCGGGCCCCAGAGCGGATGTCCTTTTTCTCCCGGCGCCAGGTCGAATGCCGGATCGAGCCGGAAGGCCTTGTCGAATTGCTGACGGCACTGGGTCTGGCGTTTCGTCAGGCAGTAGCTGAAGGCGGCAAATTTATGCGCAGTGATCTGCACGCTCTTTTCACCGGCGGCGATGTCGGATGCGGTCAGGCGGCGGATGGCCGCGGTGTATTCACCCCGGTTGTAGGCATCGATGCCGGCTGTCAGCAACTGCTGGGCGACCAGTTCCGGTGCATCCACGGCGACAGCCGGTACCGGGTCCGGCACGGCTGGCGCAGGCGCGGTTTTCGTCGCCGGGCGGACGGCGCTCGCGGCGACACTGGCAGCGTTTGCACCCGCAGGCATGCCAGGGGTGGCGCATCCCTGCAGGATTGCCAGCGTCAACAGGCAAGCGAGGCAGGCGCCGCGGTTCAGGCGCGCGGAGAAAACGCAGTCAGGGTGCACAGGGGTCATGGAATGGTCTTTCTCCGTATCGGCACCGGATCGGCGGGATTCATCGGCAAGGCGGCACCACCGGGCAACCGCGCATCGGCGATGTCGGCGGGCTCCAGCCTTTCTTCCGGTGGAACCTCACGGATCCGGGCGGCGGCCGGCAGGTTCGGGCCGGTCGCGCTCGCAGGCATGACTGGCGGCGCGGCCATGGTCGCCATGCCACTCGCCGGCTCGACCATGGTTTTTTGGGCCGGTTGCATGTCGGCGCGCGAGCACGCGCCGACGGTGAGAGCGCCGCACAGCAGCATTGGCAGGAAAAAATGTCGGGTCATCGCAGATTCACGTTGAATACAATTTAGAAATATTTCTTTAAAACACATGTCCGCGCTGATTGTAACCATGCCTGTTTCGAAATGCGAATCCGACCTTGCGCCAGAGGCGCGTTCGCGCACTTAATCAGGCCAGTCGACCTGCAAATCGAGGAAAAGGCAACTATTTTGTGACAAACCGGATACCACACACCTGTCCGCACAGGCATTCGGGAGCGTCCCGTCACGCTGCCGCCAATGCCATAATCGCAGCAACGTTTTTAGCGCTTCCCACCAACACCGCTCACCCAAACAGGACCTGACCATGCTCAATACTGCCCGCGCCACCCGCGCCATCGCCGTCGCACCGCATCACCTCGCCGCGCAATCGGCGCTGGCCGTCATGCGGGAAGGTGGCGATGCAATCGAGGCGATGGTGGCCGCGGCGGCAACCATCGCCGTGGTGTATCCCCACATGAACGGCATCGGCGGCGATTCGTTCTGGGTGATCCTGCCGGCCGATGGCGGCGCACCGGTCGCCATCGACGGCTGCGGTCCGGCAGCGGCGGCGGCCACCATCGCCGCCTATCACGACCGCGGCCTGCAGGCGATTCCCGTGCGCGGGCCGCTGGCGGCAAACACGGTGGCCGGTACCGTCGGCGGCTGGGCGCAGGCGCTGGCCCTGTCGGCCGAATTGCGCCAGCGCGCCGGCCTGAATGCCGGGCAGAGCGGAGGTCAAAATGCAGGCCAAAATGCAGGCCAAACCGATGCCGCTCTCCTGCCGCTTGCGCGCCTGCTGAAAGATGCGATCGGCTATGCGGAACACGGCGTGGCAGTGACCGTCAGCCAGGAAAGCGCCACCCGTGCCAAGCTCGGTGAACTGCAGGCACAGCCGGGTTATGCCGACACGTTCCTGATCGATGGCGCCCTGCCGCGTGCCGGTCAGCGCTTTCGCCAGCCACGCCTCGCGCGCACCCTCGGCATGCTGGCGCGCGATGGTCTGGACAGCTATTACCGCGGCTGCCTGGCGGGTGAGATCGCCACCGATCTGGCGCAGGTCGGCTCGCTCGTGACCGGCGCCGATCTCGCGGCCTACCATGCCCAGCGCACGGTGCCGCTGCATCTGGCGCACTCGGCGGGCGACATCTACAACATGACGCCGCCGACACAGGGCGCAGTCTCGCTCACGATCCTCGGCCTGCTCGATCGCATCGGCCTGGCTGCGGTGGAGCCGGACGGCGCCGACCATGTCCACCTGGTGGTGGAAGCAACCAAGCAGGCGTTCCGCATGCGCGACCAGCACATCACCGATCCGCAGCACATGCCTGTCGCGGCGCAAAGCCTGCTCGACCCGGCCAGGCTCGACGCGATGGCGCAGCATATCCGCCTCGACCGTGCCGCACCCTGGGGCAAGGGGCGCGGTCCGGGCGACACGATCTGGATGGGATGCATCGACGAGAGCGGCATGGCGGTCTCCTTCATCCAAAGCATCTATCATGAGTTCGGCAGCGGCGTGGTGCTGCCGACCACCGGCATCAACTGGCAGAACCGGGGCGCGTCCTTCAGCCTCGACGGCAACCATCTGCTCTCGCTGAAACCGGGCAAGAAGCCATTTCATACCTTGAATCCGGCTGCGGCCCGACTCAAGGATGGCCGCACGATGGTCTATGGCACGATGGGCGGCGATGGCCAGCCGCAGACGCAGGCGGCGGTCTTCACCCGTCATGTGGTGTTCGGGCAGCCGTTGCAGGCTGCCGTCACGGCCCCACGCTGGCTGCTCGGCCGCACCTGGGGCCAGAGTTCGGATTCGCTCAAGCTGGAGTCGCGGTTTTCACAGGCCATCGTTGATGATCTGATTGCACGCGGGCATGAGGTCGATGTGCTGCTGCCTTTCGATGAAACGATGGGGCATGCCGGCGCACTGGTGCGGTTCCCGGACGGAACGCTCGAGGGCGCAGCCGATCCGCGCTCGGATGGCGGTGTCGCGGCATTTTAGAAACGCTTATTTCGCCTTTGCGACTGCCTCCCACATGGCGCGGGCAGTCGCCTTGTCTGCGCCGACCGGATCCGCGCCCAGTACTCGTACCGCCTCGCGCAATGCCTTGACCGCATCCTTGCGGGCGCGGCGGGCCTTGATCGTCTGCACCAATGCACGCTCGGCGCTGAACAAGCCGCGCGGGATGATGCGCACGAAGCGCCAGGCTCTCTGTGCGGGTGAATGCAACGCCCGATCGAATCCGCCGGTGCCGCTCAGATCAATCGAATCACCGCCTTGCGCCATCGGCACTGCCCAGCGCCGTCTCAGCGCGTCGGAACGGGCGTCGGCACCATGCCAGGCAGCCATGTCTTTCTTGTCCCGTGCCTTGCCTCCCCGGACCACGCCCGTGGCCGCCGTGAATTCGGCGCCGGAGATTGCCACCGCCGCATCGCTCGGCAATGCCAGCTGCATGGGCGGCGTGGCTGCTGCGCCGAAGTGCGGCGTCGCCTCCCAATGCAGTGCGACGTCGAACGCCGGCAGCACGATCCCCGGCGACAGCGGCCCACCGCCGTAGGTCTGCTTGTAACGCTGCCAGACCTGCGCGACGACTTCGCCCGGCTTGCGTCGGCGCGCTGCCTGGGCCAGCCGACGCAACGTGCCGGTGTCATCCAGGCAGCGACCGATGATGCCGGTTGCGGACAAGGCTTCCCACGCGGCCACGCGCAGTGTTCCGAATTGCCGCAGGTCGTTTTCGCAGCCGGCGATGCGCTGCGCCAGCATGCCGAGCTGCATCTGCACGGCGCGCCGCCGGGCGCGCTGCCTGCCGTTGTGCGTGCCCTCCGCGCTCAACCGGGCGTGGCGGCGTTCGAGCTGGTGCTGGGCATAGCGCAGCTCGCCCAGTTCATCGGTCGCCACTTCCCTGATCAGTGCGATCTGCTGGCTTTCAGCCGTCGCGAACAGCCCGCGCAAGCGCGACGTGTCGATATGGCAGGCACGCAGCCGGTCGGCCGGCAGACGGGCGCCGAGGGGTGTCAGCAGCGCGCCGTATTTCAGGCTGGCGCGAAAATGATATGCCTGCGACGAATGCAGGTCCAGGTAACCGGCGCCCCACTGCAAGGGTACGCACAATGCCTGCACCGCCAGCGCAGCCGGAAATGCGGCCGGCACGGCAACGCCGACGGCCGTGGCGGAGGCGGCAATCGCATTGACACCCATCCCATAACCTTTGCTCCAGGTCAGCGCCTTCGACGCACCCATCCGCGTCTTGTAGCCTTCCTGCGCCGACCAGCAGGTGTCGAACGCATCCAGCAGCGCCTGCCGGCCGGATGGCGGCCGAACGGCAGGTATCGTGCTCCCTGGCATCCCGGAGCGTATCCCGGAGCGTATGCCAGGTGCTGTTCGCATCGTCGCGCCGGTTCGCGTGCCGGCCATCGATCCGGGGCCTGCGCTCGGCGAAGTGCCCGACACCGCCCCTGCCGCCGTTGTCGCGACTGCTCCGGTCGTCGTTCGGCTGTTGAAACCGGTTAAGCACGCAGTGGATGTTCCGGCAGTCGTATTCGTCGGCAGCGGCCGCCTGACTGCCGTTGCCGCCGGTGTGGCGGCTTGCTGCCGGTAGCAGCGCATCTGCTCGCGCAGGGCTGCCGTTGCCGCCACCAGGTCGCCGCGCACTGCATTCAAATGTGCCGAATGTTCGACATCCGGCGCCAGCACCGACATGCCGCCACTGACCACGTTCTTGCCGACATCGGTATCGATGCGCATCAGGCCGGTCAGGATCGGATTGATCAACGCGCTCGGCAGATGACGGCCGGCGAATCTCACCACGCGCGCCGCAATCGATGCGGCGCCATTGCCGACGCCTGCCACCAGCGGCGCGATGCCGTAAGCGAAAGATGACCCTGCGAAGGTTGCGGCCCGGCCAGCGGCGCTATGAACGCCTTCCAGGCGCGCCATCCGGCGCACGCCGGCCCGGTAGAGGGCAGTGTCGACATTGAGCGAATCGATGAGCCGCTCGGTGGCGGCATCGGTGAGGATGCTGCGGTCACTGACCAGGCTGCCGGATTTCACCTGCCGGATGATGTCGGCCACCGGCATGGCCTTCAGATGCGCGAGCTGGCGCGCGGCGCGGCGCGACTGTGTCATCGGCACGTGCCGCAACAGGCGGCTGCTGATCTGCTTCGGATACCAGGCCGAGGCAAAAGCCCGCAACTGCAGCGCATCCGCTGCCAGGCTGGTGTCGAGTTGCCGCGCTTCGCCCACCTGATAAGCCTGCAACAAGGCGCTCCTCGATGGCAACGTCCTGCCTGCATCGTTCGAGCGGCCACTGGCTGCGGCGGGCAGCAAGGGTTCGCGCAGCAGATCGGCACCCTGCCGCGACGCGCGCCCGGAGCGTCCTGCCGCCTGCGGTGGCATGGACCAGCTGGCCTGGGAAACCCGTGCCATCGGATCGACACCGGCGTCATCGGCATGCCTGTTCCTGTCGTCGTGATCACCGGCAATGCCACGCAGCCGGCCGGTGTTCGCTGCAGCATGATTATTGCGTGAAAGATGCGCCGGCCAGGTGGCTGCCGCCGTTGCCTTGCCATGCGCCGCATTGGCGGAACCCGATGCCAGGCTCCGCAGGATGCTGGTACCGAACAGCATCTTTGCCATCCTCCCCATCGAAACCTCCGTTCGATGCCGGCACTTGCCGGCCGTCGCATCCTAAGCAAAGCGCGACGGAAATGGAACGGCTAAAAAGTTATAAGTTAGGATGTCTTTTTCAGACCACAAAAAGGAGATAAACCATGATCAAAGTCAGCGTGATGTATCCAAATATTCCGGGTGCGCGCTTCAACCATGACTATTATCGTGACAAGCATATGACATTGGTGCAGGAAAGAATGGGTGATGCTTGCAAGTACTACACGGTCGACAAAGGCATTTCCGGTGGCGCACCCGGCAGCGCGCCGACCTACATTGCCATGTGCCATATCTTTTCAGAATCACTGGAAAGTTTTCAGGGCGCGTTCGGCCCGCATGCCGCCGACATCATGGCCGACATTCCGAACTACACCGATCTGCAGCCAGTCATGCAGATCAGCGAAGTGATGTTCGGATAAGGTGTGTCGCTCGGCGCTCGTCGATGCGCACCTGTGGATGGGCGCCTGCCGGCGCCGTGCCGGCGGTGGTCATGCCCGTGGCGCCACGCCGCGCTCAGCCACCCGCCTGGCGGAACGGATCGAGCGCCAGGTCGATCAGGCGCCGTTCGCGCACGACGATTTCGGCCGTCGCCGTCATTCCGTAGCGCACCGGAAACCGGCTGCCGCCCACCGTGAAATGATCCTGTTCCAGACTGACCCGGCCTTCATACACCGGTTGCTTGGTCTGCGCCGACGGCCGTGTCGCCGGTGAGATGAAATCCAGCCGGCCTGCGATCAGGCCGTAGCGCTGGAAGGGAAACGCAGCGAACTTCATCTTGGCGGGTAATCCTTCTTTCAGGAAAGCGCGATCCTGCTCGGCGATTTCAATCTTCAGGATCGGCCGCGCGTTTTTCGGCGCGATGCCACCGAGCGGCATGTTGGCCTGGATCTTGTCACCGGCCTGGGTTGAAGTGACGTCGGTGACGATGCCATCCACCGGCGCCAGGATCAGCAGAAAATTATCCTTGTCGATGTTCTCGAAGCGGATGCGCGCGGCGGCATCGGCCAGCAGGCGCGCCGTCTGCAGCTGCAGGCGCAGGCGGTCGCCGGCCGTGGCGATCTCACGCGCAGCAGCGTCGTACTGCAGGCGCAAGCTGCCGAGTTGCTGCCCGCTGCCTTCCAGCTGCGCCCGGGCCTGACCCAACTCCAGCGCCTGCCGGGCATTGACCTCGCTCGCCCGCGACTGCGCAATCCGGTAGGCATTCTCCGTTGCCTGCAACGCGTTCTTCTTGGCATCGACCTGGCCTTGTGCAATGCCGCCACCGCCGTTCATGCCGAACAGACGGGCATAGCGCTCGGCCTCGTCGCGTGCGGCATCGCGGGCACGGCGCGCTTCGTCCTGCGCGGCACGCGCTTCCTGCGCCTGCGCACGTTGTCCTTCTCCGAGGCGCGTCGTGCCTTCGGACACCCGCGCCTGATGCTGATGCTCTTCGAGTTCGACCCGCTCCTTCAAGGCAGCGGCCTTGCGTTCCATGAGCGCTTTGCGTTCCGGGAACTGCTGCCACTCGCGTTCGGCATTTTCCAGTTTCAGCCGCGCATCGAGCGCATTGGTCGCCGCCTCGATCGCGCCGCGCGCATTCAGCCGCGCCACCACGTCGCCCTGCGTCACCGGTTGGCCCTCGGCGATGTAGAGATTGGCCAGTTCGCCGTCAACCGGCGCATAGACGCGCCGTACGTCAGACTCTGGCGCCAGTGCGCCAGTGGCCGTGACGATCACGTCGGCATGCCCGAAAAACGACCATAGCAAGCCGCACAGCACCAGTGCCAGCACGGCGTGGACCACGGCCTGCGTCAGGCGCCATGGCTCGGCGGTGAGGATGGCGATGCCTTCGATGCCGTGTTCCTGCAGCGCCCGCTCGAACGGCGTGACCGATTGCGGCGGCAGATCGTTTTTCATCTTGCCTGCGGAAGCACGCCGCGCGTGGGCAGGCCGGCTGCTGGCCCGGCCGCACGACGTTCGCCCGCCGGCTCCGTCAGCAGTGCGCCCAGGTCGCTGTCGGGATGGCCATCGAGCAGCGCGACGCGCGCCTGCAGGATGTCGGCAGACAATCCAGGATCGATGGTCCGCAAGGCGCCTTGCAGGCGGGCACGCTCGCGTGTCACCGCCTCGCTGACGCGCACGGCTTCGGGAGTCGATGTATCGCCCGCCAGCGCGGTTACCCGTTCGGCGCGCCTGCCGGACGCCTCGGCGCCAGCCAGCAGTGCGACTTGCCGACGGGTCCCGCTGGCCAGGGATTGCAGCGCCAGATCCGCGGGATCGACGCCGCCGGCATCCCGATATTGCTGCCACCGGCGCGCCGCCGTTTCTGCCTGCGCCAGCGCTTCGGCCTGCACCCGGGATCGAACGAAGGCCGGGTGCGTCTGCAGCCGCCGCCACAGGAATGCATCGGCTTGCCCGTCGAGCAGGCCGGCCAGCGCGGCCAGCGACACGGCGGTGTCCGTTGAGATTGCCTTAGAAGCGATTGCCTTCGAAGCGATTGCCTTCGAAGCGATCGCCTTTGAAGCGGCTGCGGTTGCAGCGGCTTCGCGCGCATCGAACGCCGTCAACAGTGCCTGCCGGTGCGCTGCTTCGCTACCGGCGGCCTGCACCCAGGGTACGGCGCCAATTTGCGCAAGCAGGGTTCGTGCACGCGCGATGTCGCCCGCTGACCAGGCGGCGGCCGAGGCATGCATCGCATCGGTCACCACCGGCGGCGGCAGGCGTCCGTTCCTGATCAGCTCCGTCACCCGTTCGCGAAATGGCGGCGTCGCAAACCCTGCCTGCATCGTCCGCGCGATCGGGCCTAGCCGGCCATCGCGCACGCTTCGTTCCAGCTGCAGGAACCGAAAGAGGTCCGCATGCAGGATTTCGAGGCCGGTCAGACGCGGTGTTTTTTCTGCGGTGGCGTCGATCAGCGCGGCGATGGTTTCCGGATGATCCTTGGCCAGGGCATCGCGCACGCCCGCCTTCAAGCGTGTGCTGGCGCCGAGCAGGACGGCACTGTCGCTCTGCAGCCGGCGCAGGTCGCTCAAGGCGCTGGCGAAGACCGGACCGAATGCCGGCACGGCGGCAGTGATTCCGGCAGCGCGCCACTGGTGGCCTACCGGGTCGCGCTCCCATTCTGCAAGCAGCGCCTCGATGCCATCCTCGTCGATGAACAGGCGGATCGGCCGCCCGCCCGATCCGCCACCGGCGACGCTCGGGCTGCCGGATCCGACGGGCGCGACGGTTCGTTCAAGCCATCCCACCAGCACAAGTTCGGCGAGCAGCGTCTGCGCGGCGGGGTTGCCTTCCGCATGCTGCCGCAAAGCCGCCAGGGCGAGATCGACATCGCGCCTCCGGCGGGCACGCAGCGCCGTCATCCAAGGTGGAAGATAGGCTTTCAGCCAGGTGTCGGTGGCCGCCGTACGCACGTCCGCTCCGGCCGGATCGGCATGCAGCCATGTGGCAGTCAGCGTCGCCGCCGCCTCCAGGCGACCGGCTTTCACCAGTTCCTGCAGATG
>JAYTLK010000011.1:0-23864 GCA_043729515.1 Herminiimonas sp. | reverse complement strand
ACATCGCTTTGCGGCATGAGGAAGATCTTTTCATCCTGAAAGCCGACGACTTCGGCTTCGATCCGCGCGCCGTTCGGCAGCGGCACCGTGCAGGCGCTGCCGACCGCCAGCTTCAGGCCGACTGCTTCCATCACCAGGCCAGCCACCCGCGTGACCCGTCCCGACACCTGCAGCGGCTCGGCGATGGCCAGCAATTCACGGCAGTCGCGCAGATAGGATTTCCAGCGCAACTGGTTGGGCCCGACTGCAGCGCCGGCTGGATTGCCGCCAACTGTCTCGTCTGCAGCGGCGGGCGCTGATTCATCTGGCGAGCCGTCTGCTGCCATCGCGCTGCCGGTTGTCACCCCTGCGCTCATTGCGCCAGCCAGTCGTCGGTCTTGCCCAATGCTGCGGCAATGCGCGACCAGCGGCTTTGCACCGAACCGTCGATCTGGTTGGTCGGTGTCTCGACCCGGCAGCCACCGCGTGCCAGATGCACATCCTCCGAAATCCGCCAGCCGGCCTTGGACAATTCCTCGCCAATGAAGTCGCGTGCCAGCGCCGCATCCTGCGGATGCAGGAACAGGAGCGCTGGCTGCTGCAGCGAGGGCAGGTAGCGGATCGCCTCGGCCACCACCGGCAGCACCAGCTCGGGCCGCACGTCGAGTGCGGTCTTCAACATTGCCTTGGCCAGGTCGAGGCCAAGGTTGAGCAGATCGTCTGCAATGACCTCGTCGGCCCGGGCGATCTCGGCGCCGAAAGCTTGCGCGATCTGCTGCAGATGCAGCATTTCCTGCGCCGAATCGACCCGGCCGATGTCGAGCCCCGCCGCATGCCCCTGTGCCAGGCCCTGCGCATGCCCTTCCTGGCGCGCCTGCTCGCGAATCGCCGCCAGGTCGGCTTCGGTCACCTGCGGCTGGTTCTGGCGCGTGCTGGCACGGTCGTCGCCGAAGGACGCCATTTCCCAGCGCTGATATGCCGACTGCTGTTCCTTCGGTAAAACGTCAGACATACGCGTCGTCGCCTTTCGCGCCCAGCATGATCTGGCCTTCGTCGGCCAGGCGACGTACCACCTGCAGGATTTCCTTCTGCTGCGCCTCGACCTCGGACAAGCGAACCGGCCCCTTTGATTCCAGGTCCTCCCGCATCATTTCGGCCGCCCGCTGCGACATGTTCTTGAAAATCTTCTCGCGCAGATCCTGATTCGCGCCCTTCAATGCCACGATCAGCGACTCCGACTGCACCTCGCGCAGCATGACCTGAATGCCGCGGTCATCGATGTCCATGATGTTATCGAAGACGAACATCTCGTCCATGATCTTCTGCGCCATGTCGCCGTCGTAATTCTTCAGGTTCGTCATGACCGAAGCTTCGTTTTCACCGGACAGGAAGTTCAGGATCTCGGCCGCGGCCCGCACGCCGCCCATCGGCTTTTTCTTCAGGCTTTCATTGCCGGTCAACAGCTTGGTCAGCACTTCATTCAATTCGCGCAGCGCCGCCGGCTGCACGCCATCGAGGGTGGCGATGCGCAGCACGACGTCGTTGCGCAAGCGTTCCGTGAAATGGCCGATGACTTCGCAGGCGTGATAGCGTTCCAGATGCACCAGGATGGTGGCGATGATCTGCGGATGCTCGTTGCGGATCAGGTCGGCCACCGATTGGGCGTCCATCCATTTCAAGCTTTCGATGCCGGAAGCATCACGTGCGCCGAGAATCCGGTTCAACAGGGACGACGCCTTGTCGTCGCCGAGCGCCTTGGTCATCACCGAGCGGATGTAGTCGTCCGAATCGAGGCCGATCGAGGTGTTCTGCTCGGTCTCGGAACGAAAATCGTCGAGCACCGTTTCCAGCTCTTCGCTCTGCACCGCTTTCATGGCCGACATCGCCGCGCCGAGTTTCTGCACCTCGCGCGGACCCAAAAACTTCATTACTTCGGCTGCTTCATCCTCGCCAAGCGCCAGCAGCAGGATCGCCGCCTTCTGGATACCACCGTCACTCATTTCCGCCCACCCATGCCTTTACCACGTTGGCCACGACCTTCGGATCCTGGCGCGCCAGATTTTTTGCCGCGTCGAGATTTTCCGCATAGCTGCGCGGCTTCTGGCCCATCGGCTCGCCCGAACTCAGTTCGACTACCGTATCAGCGTCCTCGACGACGACGCGGCGCGGCTTCGGCGCGGCAGCCATCAGTTTTTTCAGCATCGGCTTCAAGAAAGCGAAGAACAGATAGAGTACGATTGCCGCGCCCAGCAAGACCTTGCCGATGTCCTTGGCCATCTGCAGATATTCCGGATTCTTCCAGATCGGCAGATCGATTTCTTTTTGTGGCTCGACGCCGGCGAACTGGCTGTTGGCGATGTTCAGGGAGTCGCCACGCTCTTTGTTGAAGCCCATCGCTTCCTTGACCAGATCGCTGATCTGGGTTTTTTCCGCGTCGGTCAGCGCACGATTGGTGACCTTGCCGGCCTTGTCCACATCCCGTTTGTAATTGACGACCACCGCCACCGACAGCCGCTTGACGCCACCCATCGGCTGCTGCACGTAACGAATGGTCTTGTCGACTTCATAATTCGTCGTCGATTCACGATGGCCATTGGCGCCAACGGCAGCCGCACCACCGACTGTCCCCGCTGCACCGGTCTTGGCGGCGTCGGCGGTGATCGGCGCGGTCGCGGGTGAGGGTGGCTGGTTCGACAGCGCGCCGGGCACGCCGGATGCACCGGTAGTGCCGGCGGCACCCGTCTCGTTGGTCTGCTGGCTGCGCACGGCGCCGCTGTTGGCCGTCTGGTTCGGCTTGTAGACTTCGGCTGCCTGCTCGCTGTGCGAAAAATCGATGTCGGCGGTGGCTTCGGCCCGCACGTTGTTGGTGCCCACCAGCGGCGAGATGATCGACTCGATCCGCTTGACGATGCTCGACTGCAGGTCCTGCACATATTTCAGCTGCGCCGGATCGAGGCCGTTCGCGTTCGCTGCCTTGTCGGCATCCGACAGCAGATTGCCGCTCTGATCGACCACCGTCACGCTCTTGGCAGACAGTTCCGGCACGCTGGCTGCGACCAGATGCACGATGGCGCTGACCTGGCCCGGATCGAGGGTGCGACCCTGGTTCAGATTCAGGACCACCGATGCGGTGGGTTTCTGCTGCTCGCGCACGAACACCGAGGCTTTCGGCATGGCCAGATGCACGCGGGCCGTCTGCACTGCGCCGATGGCCTGGATCGAGCGCGCCAGTTCGCCTTCGAGCGCGCGCTGGAAATTGACCTGTTCGAGGAATTGGGAAACGCCCAGCTTCTGGTTTTCCATCAGCTCGAAGCCGACGTTGCCACCCTTGGGCAAGCCCTGTGAAGCCAGTCTCAACCGGGTGTCGTAGACCTGCGCGGCCGGCACCAGGATGGCGCCGCCGCCCTCGGCGAATTTATAGGGCACGTTCATCTGCTGCAGCGCTGTCACGATGGCGCCGCCGTCCCGATCGGAGGTGTTGGAAAACAGCACGCGGTAATCGGGCTGCTGGCTCCAGAGCCACGCGCCGACCATCAAGGCCACCACGAGAGCGGCGCCGATCGCCAGCGCCAGATTGCGCGCCGCATTCGATTGGGTGAAACCGGACAGGCCGCCCATGCCGGCGTTTTCCGCCACTACCGCCATGATGCGCTCCCCATCGCTTGCAACCGCTGATTACCTGGCTGCTGCTGTCGTTGCAGATTACTCATGATCGTTTTTCCCACGCTGTCCTCGCCAAGTCGACCTTGTTGCCTCTGCACGGATTGTCGTCCTGGCCGGAATTTTCAATCGTTGGAATAGAGCAATCTTTAGCCAGCTTATCAGAGCCCTGTTGCGGTGGCGCGCTTGTTACCTTGTGATCCGGGAAATCACCGCAGCGAGGAAACAACATGGGAATGGCGATCGATACCAGCCGCATCGAAGCGATGGTGGCGCAACTGAAGACGGTTGCAGCGCGCACGCAGGGCACGGCCGAGACGATGGCGCCGCAGGGAGCCATCGGCCCCGCTGCAATCGCCAGACCGGATTTTGCTGCGGCCCTGAAAACCCAACTCGATCAGGTCAGCGGCGCGCAACAAAAGGCCGGGCAGCTCGGCCAGCGGTTTTCACTCGGGGACGACAGCGTGAATCTGTCGGACGTGATGATCGCTTCGCAAAAGGCCAACATCGGTTTTCAAGCGACGATCCAGGTTCGCAATAAACTGGTGTCGGCATATCACGACATCATGGCGATGCAGGTTTGACAACTCTGCTTGAGGCAGCGCCGGCCCGGCAGCAGGGCTTGCCGATGGTGGTGCCTCGCCCGGGTCAACGATTGTCACATTATTTCCATGCGGCAATGTTCGTGTAATACTCCGCTCGTGCATCACCAACCACGTGCGGAGTTCAAATCATGTCCGAGGCCATCAGCGCAGTCCCCGTCAAGAGCAACCCGCCAGTCTCGCCGGCAGCCTTCAAGCCATCGGCCGCGTCCGAAACACCAGTTGCGGCGAGAGCGCCTGCCGCACCGGTTGCGGTGGCTGCCAAGCCGTCAGCCATCGTCAGCATCGGGCAGGCGTCGCAGCAGTCGCTGGGTTTGTTCAACAGCGCCGGCGTGGTACCCAAACCGGCAACCGCGCCGGTCGGACCGGCAACTTCGTCGGCAACCTCGTCCCCGGGCGGTGCCGGCACCTTCGTCGCCGGCAAGGACGATGTCACGGTGGAGATACAGAAATCCGATTCCGGTTATGACAACAAGATTTACTATTCGACCGACAACTTCGCCACGCGACACCTGATCGGCATCGACAACCAGACCGGTACGGTCAACCTTGGCAAATTCGCAGAGGGCACCAAGATCGAGTTCGGCATTCAGAACGGCGTCAACCAGTTCTTCCGGACCGGCGCCGCGGCCAGCAACGTCGACAACTTCCAGCATGCGCAAATCAGCAAGAACGGCGACGGCACGCAGATCGGTTTCGAAGACCTGTTGAACGGTGGTGACAAGGATTTCAACGACGCCATCATCACCGTACGCAGCGTGCCGTCGAAGACAGCGTCCGCACCACCAGCACCACCAGCACCACCAGCAGCACCAGCAGCACCAGCAGCACCAGCAGCACCCGTGATCAAGGACACTGCGGCAAAGGACAATCGCTCGGGCCTGGGTGACGGCACCAATCCGGGCCAGGGCGCCGGACGGCAGAATTCGCCGAATCAAGGGACTGCCAATCCGAACAATGCTGCACCGGCCGCGCTGATTGCAGCGGCATCGGCACCGGCACCGGCAGCCAGGCCACCCGTCGGTGCGCCGGTTGCAGCTGCACCAGGCGCCGTTGCACCAGTGACCGTGACCCCGGCAAAGCCACCGCAAACGACTCCCGTGCCGGTTGCCGCGAAACCGCCAGCAGCCGTGACCCTGCCGCCGCCGGTGGCGGTCAAGCCATCACCGACCGAAAAATCGGGCAAGGCAGCGCAACAAGCCGCCGAAGCGGCCAGTGCCATACAAACGGCAATCGAAGAGGCCCTGAAAAACAATCGTTCGGGCCTGGGCGACGGTACCAATCCGGGGCAGGGCGCGGGCCGGGTGAATTCTCCGAACCAGGGCACGAACAATCCAGGCGGCGTGCCGGCAGCCACTGCGCCGAAGCCAGTGACTGCAACATCGGCAGCGACCGTCAAGCCGGTCGGCATCATACCGGCGACTGCCGCCGCCAGGCCGGCCACTGCCACGCCGGTCGCGGCATCACCGACCGGCGTGCCCGTCGCAGCATCGCCGAACGCCACCAAGCCGACAACGGTCGCCGCAAAACCGGAGCCGGTGGCCGTCAAGGACAACCGCTCGGGACTCGGTGACGGTACCAACCCGGGTCAGGGCAGTGGTCGCGTCAATTCGCCGAACCAGGGAACGGCGAATCCCAACAATGCGCTCAGCAGCACCAAGCCGGGCTTGAAAGTCTGACTGGAAAGTCTGAGCTGAAAGTATGACTTCTGATCAACGGGTACCGGATACCTCGACATCGACCCGGCGATCCGGCTGCAGGCAGGCGATCAGTTTCGGCGTCGGCTTGTTGCCCACACATTGGCCTGGCGTCGTCACCGGTTGTGCGCCGTTCACGCCAGTGGCCGTGACCGATGCTGCCGCAATGCCACCGGTGTTGACGAGGTAAGCCTTGACCGCCTGCGCGCGGGCGGCCGACAGCTTCAGATTGTAGGCATGGCGGCCGAGACGGTCGGTGTGGCCGGTAACCTTGATGACGTCATATTGCGTGCCGCGCAGGTCGGTGATGAATTTGTCGAGCTGCGCCCGGCCGGCCGGCTTGACGATCGCGCGATCGAAATCGAACAAGGAATCAGCCGCAAAACTCACCCGCACGGGCACCGCGGGCGCCAGCACCGGCGCCACCGGCGCGGGAGGAGGCAGCGGTGCGGCCGCCACGACGACCGGCTGCGGTTCCAGGCTGCGTGCCATCGGCACCGGCGATTTCTGGCCGAAGCGATACACCAGTCCCACCGAATACAGATCGATGTCGCCCTTGTTGCCGACAGCATCATTGATCCGGTAGCGCTCGGCCTCGGCGCGCATGCTCAGGTTGTCACTGACGTCATACTGCAGGCCGGCGCCGAACTTGACGTTGACGGCATTCTTGCGCGGGTCGGGATCGACCGCATGCACCGCGCCGGTGGAGGAGAAATGATCACGTGCCTGGGCATAGGCCGCGCCGACCCGGCCGAACACCGAAACGCGCTCGCTCAGCGGCAAGCTCCC
Organism: Herminiimonas sp.; assembly: GCA_043729515.1. GTDB lineage: Bacteria > Pseudomonadota > Gammaproteobacteria > Burkholderiales > Burkholderiaceae_D > JANXSS01. Next base: position 17,137 of record JAYTLK010000011.1, on the reverse strand, counting down.
CACCAGGTCGAGATTGACACCCTGCAGCCGGATCTTGCCATCGACACTGCCGGCCGGCGTCAGTGCGGCCTGATAGCCGAAGCGGCCGAGATTGAAGTAGCCGCCTTCGAGCGCGAAATTCCTGCTCAGCTGATAGCCGGCAAACAGCTTGCCGCCGGTGCTGCGGTTGTCGTCGCTGATGCGGGCAGCCGCCAGGCCGCTGCCGAGCAGGCCGCCGATGATGCGCTCGTCGTCGATGGTGGCGCGCGACTGGCCAATATTGGCGCCGACATACCAGTTCGAGGTCCGATCGAGGTCGGCGGCCATGGCGGCGGGGACGACGGCGGCGGCGGAAAGCAGGGCAGCGCCGAGGATGCCTGGAGTGCGTTTGGATTTCATGGATATGCTTTCAGCAGAATGTTCAAGGCGCCGGTACGGTGATGACCGTATCGACCAGCGTGACCGAGGCGTTGAGCGACAAGGCACGGCCGTTCAGCACTGCAGTGGGCGGCGTGCCGGCCGTGGAGACCGTGACGCCTTGCTCGGCGATGATGGTGCCCGCCATCTCACCGCCACCGGCGGCATTGATGGTGGCGGCGCTGCCCACCTGCCAGTAGACATTCTTCGCCAGGGCGCCGTTGACCAGCGTGATCCGTTGCGGGAATGCCGCGCCCGGTCCGCCGACGGTCAGTGTGGTCGCCATCTGGAACACGAACACCGCATTGGCATTGCCTTGCGCATCCAGTGTCAGATCGGCGTTTTGAATGCGGAATGAACTGCCTGCCGCTGTGTACACCCCAGGCGCAAGGCGCAGACCACCCAGATTGCCACCGGCCGTGCTCGGGTCCGATCCGGCTGGCAACCCCTTCAAGGCGTTGTAGGCGACCCGCGCGTCGGCAAGTGCATTCGTCGCCCTGGTGCAGGACACTGGGTTCACGGCGGCAGAGGTCGGACCGGTGGTCGACACGGTACACGTGTAGATCTTGCCGGTGACATTGCCCTTGTTCGCGCCGGTTTCGGTGTAGATGTCCGAAGGCGGCGAGTCATGGAAACCCGTGATCGAGGACGTGCCGACCGCAGTCGTGCCGATGTCGCCGTTCACCACCGTCAGGATGCCTTGATTGGTCATGCCGGCGCTGCCGCCGAAGATGCCGTAGGACGATGCTGATGCGAGCAGGGGTGGCAGGTTTGGCAGGTTCACCAAGGCCGGTTGCACTGGCTGATTTGGCTGATTCGGCTGGTTCGCTTGGCCAGGCTGGATCGCTGCGCCTGCCGAGCCTGGCGAGACCACGGCGCCGAAAGGCGTGCCAGGCAGACGGGTAACTGGATCGGCTACAAAACCATTGCCCAGGATCGGGTCACGGCTGCTGCCACCGCATCCGGCAAGACACAGCGCCAGGACGACGCTGGCGCACCACACCGGCTTGCGGATGGGGCTGGAAGATTTTTGCATGGCATTCCTGATCAGGTGGCATCACGAAAAAAAACGCGACGCATCGACAATTCGATTGGCAAAGGATACACGTTGTGCCGGTGAATGTCAGTCGGTAACAATCAGTGAAGACTGGAATTGTCGTTATTAAGCCCGTCGTTCATTGCCACGCTTTGCATTGCGCATTGGAGATGGTATGTGGCTTGGCCGTGCGCGGCGCCAGAGTCAAGTCTGGCGCCCGGCCGCACGGGCATTCTGCTCGCGCTCGAGCTTGGCAATGTAGCGCTGGATCGCCGCCAGCACGGCATGTGGCAAATCGACGAACAGGCAGCCGATGCGCCGCACATGCTTGCCATTCGGCAGGCGCAGTTCCTGCACGTTGCGCAACTGGAGCGAGGCTACCACCAGCGTGCCGCCGGGCAGATCGATCTGGCAGTGACGATAGATCTGGCCGATCGTCGCGTCGAGCACGCCATGCTCGTCGATGACGGCAACGCCGCCACCGCTCACGTTCTGCAAGCTCATGCGAATGGTCTGCGCGCCGGCGTTGCCCTGGTCTGGAATCGAGATCGTGCAGTAGGCCGGATTGACCAGCGGCGTGGGCACCCGATAGAACTCGCGTCGCTGCAGGCGGATCATGTTGTGCGGCAGGGCGATGCGCAACGCCGGCGCATCGTCATGCAGGCAGGCCTCGACCGCGTTGGCAAAGAACACGATGCGAATCTGTTCGAGGGCCGTTTCGAAAGAGAGATTGTCGCTGGCCAGCATGCGTGCGTTGATCTGTTCGCGTTGTGCGCAATCGATGATGACGGCGCCGCCATCTTCGTCGACCTCCAGGATCGAGGTCACGATTGCCGCATCGCCCTGGTTGGCGACCATGTTGATCATCTGCCGTTGTTCGGCGAGGCTGCGCAGCAGCTTGACGATCTCGCGCCGGGAATGCACCTGGTACGGGCTCAGGTCCGACTGCGTGTCTGGGGTGATGTCCATCAATGAAGTCAGGTGTCGGTCGAGATGCTCATGATACCTTGCGCCCCTGCACCCGTACCGCCTCGATGTGATAAAGCCACGCCAACAATTCTGCAACCGCACGGTACAGCGCCGGCGGAATATGGTCATCCAGTTCCACCTGCATCAGCAGTGCCACCAGTTCGCGCGATTCATGCACCGCCACACCGTGCTCCCTGGCGCGGGCGATGATCTGCTCGGCGACCAGGCCCCGACCCTTGGCGACGATGCGCGGCGGTCCGGCGTCGCTGCGATAGGTGATGGCGGCGGCGTTGCGCAGCGGCGTTGATGTTGATGGCGCATCGACATCGGTTGGCCTCTGGATGGACTCCGCGGCCCGCGCCGGCGCGAGCGACTCGAAGCGCGGCGGCGGCAAGTTCGGGTCGCGGGTCGCCATGCTACGGGGTGCTGCCGACGGTGCCGCCAGCCACGCTGTCCGGCGGATCGGTGTCGCGGCGGATCTGCAGGTTTTCCAGGGTGGTGCCGGCGACATCGAGCGCGCTTGCCAGCGCCGGCGCATTCGTGCGCAGCACCTTGGTGGTGGCGTCGCTGTCGGTGCGGACCTGGATGCGGACCCGGTCGCCAGTCAGGTCGAGGGTCGCCGCCACGGTGCCCAGTCCGGGCAGCGTGAACCGCACCACGCTTTGCCAAGCCTCCTGCTGCGGCGCGCCATCCGGGCGGGCCGGTCCGCCGTCGGCGTCGCCACGCCGCACTTCCCATCCCATCGGCTGGCCCGGCCAGAGCTCTCCCTGCCACTGCACCCGTTGATGCTCGAGCGTCTGCAGCTGCAGGCCGATCATCTGGGCCGCTGCCGAATCGAGTGTCCCGACGCCATCGGCGCCAGCCGCCACGGGCAGCGATGCAGTAGCGGCATAGGCCAGAAGGTTGCGCTTTGCTTCGAGTACTTCCATTGACGCCGGGCCGAGGTCGGCCGCTGCGGCGCCGGCAGGCGCACCGGTGCTTGCAGCCGCACTGCCGCGCGCCTGTGGCTCGCGCAGCAGATCGCCGAGCGCCCGTTCACCACTGGCCCACTGCTGCACATGCGATTCATAAAAAAGGCCGCTGAAGGTCAACGTGTCGTGCAGCGCCGACGCCAGTTGCGGCGCTGCGGCGCCGGCTGCCGCGACCGGCACGTTGCCCACCAACGCGGCGGTGCCGTTGCCGCTCGCCTTCGCCAGTGCAGCGGCCAGTTTTCCGATGTCGGAGAGCGTGGCAGGGGCGGCCGTATCGGCGCCGTCGGCAACTGCGCCAGGCAGTGCGGAGGCGCTGGCCAATGCCTGTGCCAGACGTGCGGTGGCTGCCGCGCTGGTGGCCGCGTTGGCGCCTGCGGCCGAGCCCGCCCTCGTGCCGGCGGGGCTGGCTTGATGTTCATCGAGGTTGAACGTAGGGCGGGGCTCGGTTGCCAGCAGTGTCAGCGCCAGCTTGTCGCCAGGCTTGCCGCCGTCGGGCAGCGCCAGGCGCGCGGTGGTGTCGGCAATGCGCACCGCGAAGCTGCCGTCGGACAAGCGGGAAATGATCTGTGCCAGATACTGACGCCCGACATCGAGCCTGGCCAGCCGTGCATTGTTTTCTTGCCGGGTGTCGCCCAGCGCGGTCAGTGCACGCGTTGATTCGACTGGCGCAAGCGGCCGCGGGCCAGTGCCGTCGGCGCGCCCGATCGCCATGCTCAGCCGGCCTGGCCGGCGCCGTAGGTGTTGCTCAGCTTGCGTTCTGCGCCGGTGCTGTTGATCAGTTGCGACAGCTTCGCCATCCAGGGTTCGGCGATGTCGCGAATCTCGCGGTCATGTGCCAGGATCTGCTTGATGATCTGCACCTTGCGCACCCGGATGTCGCCCGTCAACGGCGCCGGCGGCTCGTCTTGTTTCAGGATCGCGACCTGGCTGGCGCAGCGCGACTCCAGCACCGCCAGCCGGTCCCAGTCGCCGCTGCGGGCGGCACAGAGCATCTGATCAGTGATGACGGCAACGGTTTCGTACAATGCGATGACTTCTTGGCTATTCATGTTCGATCAGGCTTTCGGTCGACTTGCATTCAAACTGGTGTGCGAACGTACTTTTATGCGCGTTCTTTGTTGTTTCCGGCATCGTGGGCCATTTTGCCCGTGCCGGCAAGGCTTGTCAGGCCTTGGCCATGTGGGCGCTGTAGACATCGATACCCGTTGCTGCTGCGCGGGGCGATGTCGCCAGCGCGGCCGGCGCGTCACTGGCACTGCTGGTGTTGCCGATCTCGACCCAGGCGCCTTTCAAATCAGTCAGGAGGCGGTGCACTTCCTCCAGGATTTCGGGTTGGTTCTTCAGGTTTGCCACCAGCAGTCGGTTGCTCATGTATTCATACAGCGAATCGAGGCTGGCCGCGATCTGGCCGCCGACTTTCTTGTCCAGGCTGGCACGCAGACCGCTGTCGATGATCATGATCGCCTTCGAGATCGACTGACCCTTGGCGGCGATGTTTTTCGCCCGCATGTGACCCAGCGCGGTCGTCACGGCCACCAGGGCGCCGTCGAACAGCATGACGATCAGCTTGTGCGGCGTGGCGGCGGCGACACCGGTTTCGATGCCGACGTTGGCGTAGGCATTGGCGCCTTTGGCTGGTGATCCGAACATTACGTGTCTCCTTACGTACTTTTGGACAAATTCGCCAATTGTTGGGTTAGAAATGTGCTTGTCGTACTCATCTTGCTGATGACTGAATCAAGTGCGGTAAATTGTGCGCGATACCGTTTTTCAGTATCTGCCAACCTAGCGTTCAATTCGTCTTTTGTCTTTGCCAGATCTTTGATGCTTGTGTTCAACCCGTTTGTACGGGAGGCGATCGGTCCGTCGGCAGCGAGCAGGGCTGTCGTCAATGTATTGAGCTGGGCCGCATATCCTTTGGAATAATTGATCGTGCCGCGATTGCCGAGTAATCCGCCTGATATGGAAACGATCAATCCTTCGGAAGGCATTCCAGCCGCACCGGTTAAATTTTGACCAACGCCTACGGCCGCGACGCCCCCAATTGTGCCGACAACGTCCTGTCCTGCACTCGTCGACGCGCCTGCACCGAATTGCAGGTCGGCCTCGGCCGTTCCGCCAGTTATCAGGATGCTTGAAGCAGACCCGGACAAATTCGATTTCAGCGAAATAATGCCACCCGACTCAGTGACGGTTACCTTTGCGCCGACCGGGGCAAATACCGCTGCGCCGTTGATCTTGGATTGTAGTTCCGAGGCAAGGGCCGCCGCATTTGTGTAAGTCCCTGGCTTGAGAATCAGACTCGTCGATTTTCCATCAAGCTGCACGTCGACTACATCGTTGACTCCGGCTGTAATCGTCAGGTTCGCTGCTGCAGAGGCAGTCGTCGTTCCTTGAGATGCTAAGCGCGTGACTACAAGGTCATACGCTCCCGGTTTTGTTTTTACACTCGCGGATGAAAAGGCGGCCAGCGCATCGGTGCCTTTGCCAACCGCACTAAATAGCCCGGCAATCTGATCAAAATTTGTGTCGATCGATGCCTGCAGTTTGGTATTGTCAATGCCCAGGTTACCGTCTTTTTGCACCGTGACGCCTACCTGCGACAACAAAGTCAACGTACTTGCGCCACCAGCAACCGGCGAAGTGAGAACGCCACGAATTTGGTTTTGGATGGAGCGAATACTTGCCTCACCATTCAAGACTGCTGCTTGGCCAGTGGCCGCGTTGTAAGCCGACGCGTTCTTCAAGGTTGTAATCGTGTCGTTGAAAGATTTGACGAATGCATTGACGGATCCGGTAATCGCGCTCGTATCCCGTGCGACCGTAACGGCAGTCGGCGCACCGACATTCGTCTTGATGAGATTTAAGGTTACGCCCGGAATCGCGTCACTGATTGTATTGGTCGGTTTGGAAACGGTGATTCCATCAACGCTAAATTCTGCATTTTGCGCCGCGGCTGTTTGCTTGAGCGACTGCGTTCCGCCAGGGGACGGATCGTTGGCCAGAAGCGCTGATAAAGCGCCAGCCGGGCCATCGCCATCAGTGACGCTCAGCTTCAAGCTGTTATTTTTTCCAGGGGCCGCGACTGACAGCGAAAGCCGGTATGGAAAATTCGAACCATCATTCACGATCGTGGCAGTGACGCCTGCTCCAGCCTTGTTGATGGCATCTCGAATGCCAGCGAGCGAATTATTACTGGAATCAATCGTGACTGTCTTGACACCAGCCCCATTGCTCTCAAAGGAGCTTCCAGTGTACGTTCCGCTTGCCGCATTAAAACTTCCGCCAGAGATCGTTCCCAAATCGAATGTCAACGTCGTGGTGGCGCCACTGCCGATTGCTGTACTGCTGCTAGCCTGGCCAGCGGCATTGAGTTTTTGCGATTGTGCAAGTTTTGAAACTTCAAGGGAATAATTTCCCGGTGTTGCAGTCGGCAATCCATTTGCGCTGGCAATCGTGGCGTCGGTCACCGCGGTTTTCACACCTTGAAATCTGCTTAGATCGGACAGGCCCTGAAGCGTCGATTGAAATTGACTTAACACGCCCTTTAAGGTTCCGAAGCCGGACAGCTTTGCCTGAAAACTGGTTGTTTTCAGATCTAGTTTGCTGATTGGCTTTTTGTCGACCGCGATCAGCTGGGACACAATGCTGTTCACATCAAGATTCGAGCCGATACCAGGTGATGAAATTGCCATAGTGTCCTAGCCCCTCAGGCTTTATCCTGCACCAGCATGCCTTGCAGCTTGCTGAGCTCGTTAGAAATCGCAAGGGCTTGTTTTGATGGGAACTGGCGGATGATGTCGTTGGTAGTGGTGTCGATTACCTGCACAACTGTGCGGCCGCTATCCTTATCGATACTAAATTCGAGACTACTTGCAACAGGTTTCAGAAATTCATTGATTGCAGCAACTGCATTATCAAGTTTCACCGCCTCGGCTTTAGATTTCGCCTTGAGTTCTGTTACCCCTTCTTCTGCTGCCGATGGCGTCGGTGCGGTCGGAGCGCGGTTTCTCGGGGCAGGGTTGACGGCGGGAGTCACCGCAGCTGCACTAGTTGCATAGCTGTTGATTGTGAAAAGGCTCATTCTGCATCCCCTCCAGTGGGAAGACGGAAAGCAGTTTCCTGCTTTCCGTCCCGTTGAAGCGCGCCGGTATAGGCGCGTTTCGTTACAGCTTTACCAAAACGATCTAGCCATTAACCACGCAGCAGGGCCAAGACGCCGTTCGGCAGCGAGTTAGCCTGCGCCAAAATCGCAGTACCAGCTTGTTGCAGAATCTGACCACGGGTCAGGCTTGCCGTTTCCGCAGCAAAGTCGGTGTCCTGGATGCGGCTACGCGATGCAGACAGGTTTTCCGACGTCGTTTGCAAGCTGGCGACAGCCGAAGTAAAACGGTTTTGCAGTGCGCCGAGATCACCGCGGCTGCTGTTCACGGCTGACAGTGCTGCGTCGATGGTGGCGATTGCACTCGATGCATTAGCTGCAGTAGTCAGGCTCAGACCGGCCACCGAGTTGAACGAGCTGGTCGTGACGGCAGATGCGAAAACGTCCAGGTTTGCACCGGCAGTGGTGATGGTGCCTTTGCTGCTCGACAGGGAGACTGTTCCGGTCTTTACGGCTGTATCGGTTGCACCTTCAGTCAATGTCGTTCCACCGAAAGACACTGTTTGAGCGCCCGAGCCGGTGCTGGAAAAGGTGCCAATCGCAATATTACGGCCATCGTTGGTGCTCAACGTCAGCGAGTTCTTCGACGTCGTGTTGGTGAAAGTCGCAGTGATACCAGTGCTACCCGATGCGCCATTGATTGCGGCAGCGACGCTGGTCAGGTCGGTTGGATCGGTGACACCCGCAGAAATCGTCGAACCGCCCAGGGTGAACGAAACGGTACCAGCGGCGCTCAGACTCGACAGCGTCGTGCTGTTGGATGCAGTTGCGGTCACGCCGACAGCCGAACCCGTTGCATTGATTGCAGTAGCAATGGCATCAGCGCCGGAGTTGGCAGCATACGAAATTGCGCCGCTCGTGCCGCCATTTGCAGTGGCAAGCGTCAGGCCAGCTTCGACAGCAATGCCGTTATTGGCTGAACCGGTGACGACCGTACCGACAACGGTGCCAGCGGTTGTCAAGGTGTTGCTACCCAGCCCAGTTGCCCGTGCATCACCGATGCTGGCAACGCCGATGGTTTGGCCGGCATTGGCGCCGACCTGGAACTGCGTCGATTGAAACGAACCATCCAGCAGATTCACTCCGTTGAACGATGCCTGCGATGCAGTACGAGTGATTTCAGCCGACAACTGCGCAGCCTCCGAATCGAGAGCAGCCCGATCCGAAGTACTGTTTGTGCCGTTTGCCGATTGCACGGCCAGTTCGCGAATACGTTGCAGGTTGTTGCCGATCTCGCCCAACGTCCCTTCGGCTGTTTGAGCCAGAGAAATACCGTCGTTTGCATTACGTGCAGCTTGATTCACGCCACGAATCTGCGAAGTGAAACGCTCCGAAATTGCAAGGCCCGCAGCGTCGTCTTTCGCGCTGTTAATCCGCAAACCCGACGACAACCGCTGCAGCGACGTAGCCAGCGACGATTGCGACGTCGACAAGTTACGTTGTGCATTGAGGGAAGCCAGGTTTGTGTTGATAAATGATGCCATGGTAAATCTCCTTGAATACGCGGGTCCGATGACGTTTGTCGTGAAGCTGTCAACCTTGGGCTGCCTCGCCGTGCGAGTGGTGCTGTCCGCGGTTGTAGCTCTGTATCGGATGACCGGCGGAAAAGTTTAATTTTCCGGTGCGTTTTCATTCGCAACGCAAGCCTTGCATCTGCTTGCCCATTCCGCTCTATTCGGCTCCTTTACCCAAAACTTTAGACCTGTGCAATGCTTCTGAAAAATCCAAGAATTCTAATTTAAATACAATTAAATCAACAAGTTATAAAAAAAGTGCTGTTCTTCGCCGCCGCCGCCTGAAATTTATTCCAAAATTTCTCGATGGAGCGATAGTACGAGGGTGCTCCGGGAGCCAAAGCTTGGTTCAGCGGTGCTTACCCGGTCTACTTCAGGGTTTCGGGAGTACCTCGTTTGCCGACCTGGATGCGCACACGGGTGGATAAAATGCAAAACGCCGGCAGCAGCCGGCGCGGAATCCATGAAATCTTGGCAAATGCGCCATCTTGTCGGCATATAGGCATGCAAACCCCTACTGCGCCATCGACACCCGATTCTTCCCATCCTTCTTCGCCTGATACAACGCCGCATCCGCCCGCTTGATCAGCGCGTCAGCCGCTTCTCCCGGCAGGCGCAGCGCCACGCCTGCGGAGAACGTCATCAGCAACCGCTGTTCATTGACCATGAAGATGCGCTTCGTCAGTTCGCGCTGCAGACGTGTCACCGTCTGCGCGGCGGCGTCGAGCGTCGTGTCAGGCAGGATGATCAGAAACTCCTCGCCACCGAAACGGCCGACCACATCCATCGTGCGCAAGGTGTCCTTGACCAGCGAGACCAGGTGCTTCAAGGCGCCATCGCCGGCAATGTGGCCGTGGGTGTCGTTGAGGCGCTTGAAGTCGTCGACGTCGAGCAGTGCGATGCAGACGGCGCCGCCGGAGCGATCGACCCTGGCAAATTCACGTGCGAACGCATCATCCAGGCCGCGCCGGTTCAGGCTGCCCGTCAGGGCGTCTTCGCGCACGAGCGAACTCATCTGCTCCAGGGTCGATTCGAGAGAATGGATGCGGTCTTCGGCAGCCTGCATTTCCAGGCGCGCCGCTTCGATGTCGTCGCGCGACTTCAGGGCTTCGGCTTGTGCCGTGCGGGTCTCGCGCATCACGTCGTCGAGGATGCGGTTGAGTTCCTTCACGTCCTGCGCGAGGCTGATCTTCTGCGAATACTGGTCAATCTTCTGGTGATAGTCGCCGGTGCTGGCCGCCACCGCACCCAACCGATCGACGAAGGTCATCATCATGCTTTTTACCGTCACCTTCGCTTCCGACAGACTGTGCTTCAGCAGGCCCTGCTGATAGATCACTTCCTTCAGGCTGGCCGTCGCGTCCTTCAAGGCCAGGTGGGTGATCGGGCCGGCCAGGAGTGTCTTCACGGCGCTGATCTGGCCGCGCAGCCAGCTGTCGTCCTCCAGCAGTTCCGCCACGTTCTCCAGCAACAGGCGGAACAGCTGCAACAGCAGTTCCTGTTGCTGGTCGAGGTCCACGCCCTTGATGTCCAGCCGAAAGCAGAATTTTTTCAGTCGAGCGGTGGCGTCCGTCAACGCGTTCTCGGTTTGCGCATCCTTGATCAGCCCGGAAAGCGTTTCGGCTTCCTCGATCAGTGCCGGGGCGTTCAACAACAGCGGCGGAATCGCATAGCCAAGCGTTCGCACCAGCATTTCGCGCAGCATCCTGACCTGGACGTCGACATCAGCCGGCGGGCCGTCATTCCGGCTGGCCGGCAAAGGCCGGGCAGCCGGCACTGGAGATGGCAGGGCCATCGGCACCGGCTTCGGCGTCAGGAATCGGACCGTCAGGGTCGAGAGCGCCGCACTGTAGTCGCTCCAGTCGCGCACCTTCAAGGCACGCGTCAAGCGCTCGGCGGCAGCCGGTACCTCTGGCAGCGCGTTCAATTCCCGCGCAAAGTCCGCCAGCACGGTTTCAGCGTTCGATTCGGCGGCGATGCCGGCAATGTCGTTGTAGAGGTCGCGGTAATTGTCCGGCGTCGGTGCCACACGTTCTCGCGCCAGTCGGCTGAAGGTTTCGCGGGCGATCTCGGCAGGATTCTTTGGGGGAGGAGACTGGTCACGCATTGCACGCTTCGATCCTGAGAATGAAAAAGTCCCGACGCGAACCCGACGCCGGACAATGCTGAATCCTAGATCGGGAATGCCTGTGCTCTTGTTTCGAACAACGCGGTAAAGCCGGGTCAGTTCACGCTTTCACGCAGTCATTCCATCCGGGCTTTCATGCCGCCTTGTCCATGGACTGATGCACTTCCACCCGACCGCGTCATTCTTCCTGCACCAGATCGTTCTTGATGGCGTAATGCGTCAGCTCGGCATTGTGCCGCAGCTTCATTTTTTGCAAGAGACGGGAGCGATACATGCTGATCGTCTTGACCGACAACACCAGCTCGGCGGCAATCTCGCTGACTGTCTTGCCGGAGGCGATCATCATCAAGGTCTGGTATTCACGGTCCGACAGCGTCTCGTGGGGTGGCACTTCCCGGTCGTCGCCGACCTGGTTTGCCAGCTGCTGTGCCAATGCGGGGCTGATGTACTTGCGGCCCTGGGCCACGGTGCGGATTGCGGTGACCAGTTCGTCCGGTGCACTCTGTTTGTTCAGGTAACCGGAGGCGCCGGCTTTCAACGAGCGAATCGCATACTGATCCTCGCGGTGCATCGACAGCATCAGCACGGCCAGCTTCGGAAACTCCTGGCGTACCTGCTTCAGCACTTCGATGCCATTCCGGTCCGGCATCGAGATATCCAGCAGCATTACGTCGAAGGCCTCCGCCCGTGCCAGCTTGATCGCCTCGGCCCCGCTGCCGGCGTCACCTGCCACGACGATGTCGCCCGTGTCCGCCAGGATCTGCTTCAGGCCGTGGCGCACGATCGCATGATCGTCGGCGATCAAGACTTTCAAAGTCGGTGGCGCTTTCACGACATGTCCTTGGCCGTGGCGCGCTCTGCTGCAGCACCGCCCGCCGCGGTTGCAATCGGATTGGCTGCCTGCGCCCGCGTCGGCCGCTCGCTGCCAGCCTCGATCGGCACCCGCACCGACACCACGCTGCCACCGTCCGGGCCGCTGGCGACAGACAGCGTGCCGCCGAGCGCACTGGCGCGTTCGACCATGCCGCGAATGCCGAAGGATTTCGGCTTCAGGCGGTCCGCATTGGCGATGCCGATGCCATCGTCGGTGATCTCCAGACGAACGTTGCGCGTGCCGCGCACCAGCGCGACGCTTGCTTGCGTGGCCTGTGCATGCTTGCTGATATTGGTCAGCGCTTCCTGGACGATGCGAAACAGGGCAGTAGCCTGGTCCGGATGCAGCCGGATATCCTTCCGGTTGCTCTCGACCGAACACGGCAGGCCGGTCTGACGCTCGAACTCCTTGGCCTGCCATTCGATGGCAGCCACCAATCCGAAATCAAGAATGCTCGGTCGCAGGTCGCCCGAGATCCGGTGCACCGATTCGATCGTGCGGTCGACCAGGCTGTCGAGGTAAGCCGTCTTGTCATGCAGTTGCGGGTCCGGCGGCAGGCGCCGCGCCAGGAGTGCAAGCGACATCTTGATCGCCGTGAGATTGCCGCCCAGGTCGTCGTGGATTTCGCGGGCAATGCGGGTGCGCTCCTGTTCCTTGACCGATTCCACATGCGCCGACAATTCTGCCAGCTGGGCTCGCGAGCGCTTGATTTCGGCTTCCTCGAGCTTGCTCTGCGTGATGTTGGTCATGATGCCTTCCCACTGCACGCCGCCGTCTGCCAGGTCACGCGGCGTGGCCCGCAGGATAATCCACTTGATGTCTTTCCACTGCTCGATCCAGATCCGGCCTTCCCAGTTCCAGCCAGTCTTGCCGGCAGCCGAAGCCGTCATCGCAGCCTGATACGAACCCCGGTCTTCCGCCAGGATCATCGCCAGGAAGCGGCTCGCGTCCTGCTGCAGCACATCGGCGCCTACGCCCAGCAATGCATGGCAGCCCTCGCTGAGATAGGCAAACCTGATTTCGCCATCGGCCTCCAGAACGAACTGATACACCAGTCCCGGCGTGTTCGAGACGATCGCCCGAAACCGTGATTCCGAATGACCCAGCGCCCGTTCGGTGGCGCGGCAGTCGCTTAAATCTTCACCAACGACGATGTAGGCCGCGCGCGCGTTCTCGTTGTCATCGATGCCAGGCTGTGCCGTGCGCCGGACGTGCAGGCGCACCGGATACGACGTGCCATCGCCGCGCAGATGAATCGTTTCCATTTTGACCAGATGCGGACGGCCGTTCTCATCGATGGCGTCGCAGGGATGTAACAGCGCACGGACCTGCGCCTCATCGAGCCGGGCCAGGTCGGGCAGGCGCAGCGCGCAGGGCGCATCGGGATCAAGACGCAGGTTCGCACGGGCGGCCGGGTTCAATTCGATCACGTCCAGGTTGATGCAGTCGACGATGTAGATTTCGCAGGGCGATGTCTCGAGAAGCGTCGCCAGCCAGTCTGCTTGCACCATGTCGGTCGAATTCTGTCGGTTGAAGTCAGGGGGAATGCACTGGAATGTGTTGCTTCAGGTTGCTGTATTGTGCCTGAAGAACAATCCGTAATCACCGTCGCTTGCGCGCGAGGCAGAAGATTTGCAGTATCGGGCGGCAGTGCGTACCACGGCCGCGACATCAGGGCAACATGTCGATCCGGCGGTATGTCGGTAAGTCTGCCCCTCGCCCGTCAGGCAACGATCATCAATGCCGGCGTCGATGGCTGGATGCGTAGTGGCACCCAGGTTCCCATCCACGCCACCAGTTGCTCGGCCGGCATCGGCCGGCTCATGAAATAGCCTTGCCCCTGGTTGCAGCCCATGCCTGCCAGGAGGTTCCAGACCACCTCGCTTTCGATGCCTTCGGCGACCACCCGCAAGCCCATGTTGTGGCCGAGGTCGATCGTCGAACGCACGATCTTGGCGTCATCGGCATCGTCTTCCATGTTCATGACAAAGGATTTGTCGATCTTCAGCTCATCGACCGGAAGGCGTTTCAGATAGGCGAGAGACGAGTAACCGGTCCCGAAGTCGTCGATCGACAATTGCACGCCCATCGCATGCAAGCCTTCCAGTGTCAGTTGCGCCCGCAGCGGGTCGTCCATGATCGCGCTTTCCGTGATTTCGAGACAGAACGAGGCGGGCTTGACGTGATGACGCGCCAGGATCTCGGCAAATTTCAACGGCAGATTCTGATCGAGCAGGTCGCGCGTGGAGAGGTTGGCGGAAATCTTGATGTGGATGTTCTGCGCTTCGAGGTCATGGCAAAGCGCAGCCGATTTGTCCAGCACCCAGCGCGTGAGCAGGCGGATGAATCCGGTTTTTTCAGCGAAAGGAATGAAGCTGTCCGGAAAAATCATGCCCTTGTCCGGATGCACCCATCGCACCAACGCTTCCAGGCCGATCACCTGACCGGTATTCATGGCGATCTTCGGCTGCACGAACAGGCGGAATTCCTCACGGTCCAGCGCCCGCCGCAGTTCGGACAGCATCGACAGGCTTTGCTGACTGCCCTTGTCGAGGATCGGGTCATACACGACGGCTTCGTTGCCGGTTTTTTTGGCGGCATACATGGCGATCTCGGCGCGCGACAGCAGGGCTTCGGCATCGATGCCATGCACCGGAAAGCCGGCGATGCCGATGCCCGCGCCCAGGTCGACCGTCTGGTCTTCCAGCGAGATCGGTACTTCGAACGCCTTCAATATGCGGGCTGCGACCGCGCGGGCATCGGCCACATGGGTCTGCGGCAGCAGGACGGCGAATTCATCTCCACCCATGCGCGCGACTTCGCCACCGTGACTCCCGCGGGTTCCGATCACCGCCTTGAGACGCTCGGCCACCTGGCGCAGCAGCGCATCGCCAAAGCTATGGCCCAGCACGTCATTGACGTTCTTGAACCGGTCCAGGTCCATCATGAGGATATGCAGCGGGTGCTGGTCCTTGGTGGCTTGCGCCATCGCGTCTGCAAGCAGCAGGGTAAAGCGCGCCCGGTTAGGCAGGTTGGTCAGGGTATCCCAATAGGCAAGCCGGCCGATTTCGGCTTCACGCCGGACGATCCCGGCGCGCATGCTTTCAAATGCGGTCGACAGGGCGCCAATTTCGTCGTCGCCCAGCTTGGCCATTTCGCCGCTGTAATCGCCGCGCCCGAACCGGGTGGCGATCTGCGCCAGTTGCTTGAGCGGGGTGGCGATGCGCCGGGCGGTGAAATAGCTGCCGACGACTGCGACCAAGATCCCCAGCGCATTGAGGATCAGCAGCGTGAGTTGCAGGTTGCGGTAGGGCGCAGTCGCCTCGCTCACCGAGCGCTGCAGCAAGGCGAAACCGGCGCGGTTGGCATCCTGCGCCAGCAGCATCGCGCGCGAGGTGAACTCCCCCGAGGCCATGTCGAGATCGACCACGAAGCCGCTTGGATCGGTCTGGGCGCCTTCGAGTTGGGTGCGCAGGGCGGATGCATCCGCACCGGGCAGCGTGGTGACATCGATTTCCCAGCGCCGGTTCAGGCCACGCGTCAGGATCGACATCTGCAGGCCGGACAGCTCGCGCATGTCGGCCATCAGGCGCTGATCGATCGGAAACGCCATCGCGACCCATCCGATGGTGATCGGCGCCTTCACCGGCACCACCACCAGTTGATAGGCGTGATGTTCAACCAGCATGGTGCGGCTTGCGCTGCCGTTCGCTTCGGCCACATCGACCAGGGTCAGGATCGAATGCGACAGATTCTCCGGCGAGTGTTCGACGCTCGACCCCTTGACCTGGCGATCCGGCCCGATCAGCAGCGTCAGCGATGCGCCGATGCGCGCGCCATGGTTTTCCAGGGCGGAGGAAATCGTTTCACGGTCATTGCTGCCAACCGCCTGCTTGAAGCCATAATCGGCTGCCAGCAAACGGGCGCCCTGGGTCAGCTTTTGTGCGTTCTGATCCAGAAGCCGCTGGAACACCCGCTCGGCCACGCTCAGCTCGCTGCGGATGGCGGCACGCGCATTGCTGTCGATGCCACTGCGAATGGCCAGAAAACCAGTCAGCTGCACGCCCAGGATCAGCACCAGGAACAGGGTGACGATCCGGATTTCCAGGCTACGAAAGCGAAACAGGCGGAGAGCGCGCAGGGCAGGCATGGGGGATGGCCTAGTTGGCGGCGGCCTTGGCGGCAACCTTGAAGGCGGCTGCTACATCGGCGCCGCCGACGACCAGCGCCTGCTCTTGGATCAGGTTGGCAGCGGGCGTTCGGTAATTCCAGAACTTCAGGGTGTACTTGCCGGCCGGCAGACCCTCGAGATGGGTTTTGCCGGTCGCATCGGTACGGCCGAAATAGGGCGTGTTGACCACATGGATATAGGCCAGCATCTGGTCATGGATATTGCAGCCGACAACCACGGTACCGGCTTTGTCGAACAGGATCGGGTTGCCCGGCGTGCCGGAATACAGCTTCAATTCAAATACTTTCGGCGCGGAGAAGGAATAGACATGGTGCCGCACGGTGTCGTTGTTTGGAAACGAGACTTCGCTACCGACCTGGATCACGCTCACGGGCGGAGCAAACTTGCGCGCCTTCTGCTCGATCTCCGCCGACTTCGGCGCCTTCGCCGGCGCGGAACCACCGACCGGTTCGGCATAGATCACTGCATCGGTCACTGGCAGACCGGCAGCATCCGTCACCTGGACGTTGACGCTGGCTCCCTGCGCCGCGGCCGAGGCCAGGACAGCGCACAAGGCAACGCCGCCGGCCGCAAGCCGGCCGGACAGAGCGTGGAATCGAAGAGTGACCGAAGGAAGAGCCATGAAAAACACCTGCCGACTGATATTGCGCAGTGGCAACAGTAACACAGGTGGATTGGGGATGCAGCGTGGCGCCTGGCTTTTCCATTCTGGGCGTCGGGAAAATGCCGAATGTCGAGACGTGGGGCACGCGGCACTTGTTCTCGACGCGAGGACTTTCAAAATCGACGCAACCCGTGCTATAGTTTCGTTTTACGCGGCTGTAGCTCAGCTGGATAGAGTACTTGGCTACGAACCAAGGGGTCGTGGGTTCGATTCCTGCCAGCCGCACCAGTA
>JAYTLK010000010.1:0-10297 GCA_043729515.1 Herminiimonas sp. | reverse complement strand
CGCAATTTTGGACGGTGCTTCCAACATCGCTCCCAAGTTTTCGTCCGACGGCGATCGCTTGCTTTGTAAGAAAGTTAATAAATTTCGTATGATTAATAGTGCCTGGTGTTGGGACGCTGGTGTCAAGGCGCCACGAAAAAGACGTTTGCACCGTGTGCAGTGCGCTGGAATGCGCTCACCGATCCACTTTTCTTGATTTTGCGAAAACATCCGAGCCCATTCAGCCGCCGTTGAAACGCCGAGCATCCCCAGGAATCGACCATACCTGCTCACGTCTGAGGCAGTCATTGTTCCAAGTGCAGCACCGCATTCCGTGGCAACCCAGGTCAGAAACCGCTTGCTTTCGCGTCGATAGGCACGCGCCGTATGTCCAGACAGCGGACGCATGGCGAGCCATGCTTCGACCATCGCCAGATCGTCAAGCCTCGGCGCTGAGAGCCCGGTGCCAGACTTCTCGGCACTCACTTGGCACATTGGAGAGGAAGCTTCGGTGAAAAACGACTGGTCTGGCTTCGCCAACGGCTGACCCTCAGCTGGCCTGGCATCGGCGCTGCGCAATGCGCGCGGTGCAAGCAAGGCATCGGCCGTGATCCCGCGGCCCAGTGCGGCTCGCGTAGTGTCTTCCTGCAGCCAGGTGGCGATCAGCAGCGCCGCTTTCAGGCCGATTCCCGGCACCTGCCGATACCAACGATAGCCGTAGCGGTCTATAAAATTCAGCAACTCCACAATCGTGAGGACGCCGGCAGCGGACAGGTGCGCTGCCAGGCCAGGATCAATCCACATGTCGACCATGTCGACGGCGCTGGGGTCGATACCGATATGCTGTTCAAGCTGGGTCAGGGCGTGCTGCTGACGAACCCGGAGGCGCTGGTTGCGCATGGCGTGCCGCCCTGGCTTGCCATTGTCCGGCCACGTTTCTGAAAAAAGGGCGATCAGCTCCTCTTCGGAAAACAATCCATCGGGATCGTGCTCTTCCTGAAATTGTGCAAGTGTCGGCTGCGCACCTTCCATGTCATTACGCAATGCGCCTGGCACGATGCCCAGAATGCGCGCATCCGCAGAGCGACCGTTGCGACGCGCCGTGCGTTGTAACTGAGCGCGAATCCACCCAAGCATGGACCGGGCAAGACGCAGATCTGCAGACCGAAGCTGACTATCGTCATGCATCTCAACAGACACAAGGTAGCGCTTTGCCAAGGTCGCAATGTCAAGCCCATCCAGGTAGCCGCGATAAAACGCAAAATGCACCCGCCCAAGTCGGATTGCTACTGTCCCCCTCGCCGCCCAACCACCTCGCATTTGGAACCCCGCGACTGCAAGTCATTGTTTATTAACAATTATAGATTATCCAGGGAGAACAGGGCGCGATAAACGGACATTCAATGGCTATTGTGATTATTGCGCATTCGTGGCCGGAGCAGTTCGGCATGCTCGACGTCCATTTTTTACGCCACGCAGATTGCCAGCGTAATCAAACGTAACTCTTGTCGGCAGCAGAACCGGTGTAGGGAAGAATCGGCCATCCAATGGTGTGACCTCCAACAACCAGGTCCCTCGGACCTTACCAACACACGAACGGGAATGATTATGCTGGCGGAATTGCGGTGGTTACTGGGCTTGAATCTTGTTCTGTCGCTCTGGCTTGGCATGCTGGCCAATGCCTGGAAGGGGCGCAATACCTACGGCTGGTTCATCATCGGCCTGTGTACGTCGGTAATCGGACTGCTTGTCTTGTCGGTATTGCCGAAATTGCGATCACGTCGCTAGCGTTATTTTTCCCCTGCCATGGTATGCAGCGAAAACCTCGGTACCACATTGCGTCTGCGCCGCTTCCGCCGTGCAAGCTTTTTAACGAGACACTCGATCCAAATCGCAGAATGCGACCCTATTGACATCGCTCCACGGCGAAAAATACAGGCCACATGCCCACGATCCTGCGCCATCGAAGCCTCTCCGCGAGTTTTTTCACGGCAGGCGTCAGACTGCCGCCGGCAGACGCGCTGATGGAACGATGTCGTCATGCGCCAACTGCGTGCGCCACCGCCCGAGTTTCCGTGCGCCCCAGGCAGTCAGGGCAGCACCGAGCACCAGGATCAAACGGGTATCGACCAGGGTCAGGATCGAGCCGGCAATCGCCATCAGGATGTTGGCCAGGCAAAACGTGGTCGAGATCAAGCCCATCACCGCACCCTGGCCATGCTCGCCGAATCGCTCGGCGCACCAGTTGGGAATGATCGCGTTATAAAACGCATTCGGTATGCCGAACAGGACGATGGCCGCAATGCCGATCCAGGCATTGCCCAGCGCGACGCCGGCAACCGCGGCCGCAGCCAGGAAGGCGTGTCCTTGCGCCCGGCGCAGCGACTCGGTGCGGCTAGGCTTGCCCGCCACCAGAGAAGCCGATGTCATCAGCGCGCACAGACCGGCCGTGGTCCAGGCGATGCCGGTGGCCCCGAAATGCGCGACCTCGACCAACCACAGAGGATAGAACTCGTAGAAGGCAGTCACGCCACAGGTATAGGTAAGCTGGACAATGAAGAGCGTGCGTAATTGCGGGATGCGCAGAAGATTCAACGCATGCCGATCTCGCGTGACCTGCCACCAGGATGTCGTTGCCAGTGACGCCGCCTCGGTCGGCAGGGCAATCGCAACCAGTGCCGCTGCCAGCACCAAGGCCACCACGGCAACCAAAAATGGCACCGTGATGCCCCATTGCAGCGTGACGGCGGCCAGCAGCGGGCCAACCAGCCAGCCCATGTAGAAGGCACCATTCAACCACGCCATGGCGCGCAGGCGCAGACTGCCTTCCAGGCGATCGGCCAACATGGCACGGGCAACCGAACCGTTTCCTTCCAAGAGACCTGTAAAGAACCGCGCTGCCAGGAACAGCGGATACGCCTGCATCACGAGCGCCAGCGCCGTGATGGCATGGCCGATCGCCGCGCCCAGCGCGGTGATGAGCAACACCGGTCGCCGGCCATAGCGGTCCGACAGCGGACCGAGCAGCGCCGAGCCGATCAGCAGACCGAGCGGATTGATGGCAAGTGCAATGCCGAACAGCAGCTTCGGGGGCAGGCCCAGAAAATTGTTCAAGGCGTTCGGCGCATCGGCGGCAAACAGGGGCGGCAGGATCGGATAGGGCAGGGCGGCGCCGACGGTCGACAACAGACCGAGCAGGCAGGCGGCGGTAATCAGAAGGCGGGTATGCATGAGACGAGTAACCGTTGGCAGGACCGCTAATATACGCTTTGGCCGGACGTAAGCGGCTGTGTCAGAATCGGCCGCAGCGGTATCACCGCGCTCTTGCTTTACCCATGACGAACTCTTTTTCAATGAACGATCTCGACTGGCTTGATGAGCCCAGCCGCGCGGAAAAGCGCATTCTGTTCGCCCGCCACGGTCATTATCCTGGCAACCAGGAAGACATCTGCAACTGCGATCCGCGCCGGCCTTATCGGCTGACAGCCTTGGGTCAACAGCAGGCATCGGCCCTGGGCGAACGCTTGCGCGGCGAAGGCATTGAATTGATCGTCTGCTCGGAATTCCAGCGTGCCCGCCAGACGGCGGCACTGGTGGCCGAGGTGCTGCAGGTACCGGTCGTGGTCAACAGCCTGGCCAATGAAAACCGGGTCGGTCCGGCGTTGGAAGGCTGCAAGACCGGGTTGTTCCAAGAATCGATCCGCGCCGACCCGGCCAACGCGGCCAACCCCGGTGGGGAAAGTTTCATGGCGATGAAAACGCGCTTGCGCTTGTTAATCACGCAATTGCTGATGAGCGGACCGCGCACGACCCTGGTTGTCACGCACGGCTGGCCGATGCAGTCGGTGCGGGCATTGCAGGGCAACATCGGGGATGTGGACGCTGCGCTGTGCCAAGGCATGCCAGGCAACTGCGCCGTCATCGAGGGCATTTTTAGCCTGGCGTACCTGCCGCCATGCTGAGACAGTTGACAGCAAGAGCGCGCAACCAAGCGCCGGGCGCGTTGTCCTTATAGAATGAGAGGGCTGCCGCGTGACGGGTTGTCATGCACCGGCAACGCGTCGCTGGCGCCGTGGACCCAAGCGTTACCGAGTCACCTGCTCCTCCTGGTCAAATTCAGTGCAGGTTCCCAGCAAGCTCAGCCAAACATAGCAGCAGGCAATTCATATGATAGAGATTTCCAATTAGGATTTTTAGCTCAAGAGTTTTAAACTATCGTCAGTTCGTTACACACCATTTAAAGGAAAACAGCATGTCACTGATTAACACCGAAGTCGTTCCGTTCAAGGCCCAAGCATTTCAGGATGGCAAGTTCGTCACCGTCACCAATGAGCAGTTGAAAGGCAAGTGGTCGGTGTTCGTGTTCTTCCCGGCCGCGTTTACGTTCGTCTGCCCGACCGAATTGGGTGACCTGGCTGACCGTTACGAAGAATTCAAGAAGATCGGCGTCGAGATCTATGGCATCTCAACCGATACGCATTTCACCCACAAGGCATGGCATGCATCGTCGGACCAGATCAGCAAGGTGAAATATCCGCTGGTGGGCGATCCAGGTCACCACTTGTCGCGCGCTTTCGACGTGCTGATCAATGAAGGGGACGATGCCGGCCTGGCTCTGCGTGGCACCTTCGTGATCGATCCGGAAGGCAAGATCAAGACCATCGAGGTGCACCCGGATGGGATTGGCCGTGATGCCGGCGAGTTGATGCGTCGTGTCAAGGCGGCGCAGTACATCGCGGCCCACCCGGGCGAAGTCTGCCCGGCAAAGTGGAGCGAAGGCGCCGAGACCTTGAAGCCGTCGTTTGACCTGGTCGGCAAAATCTAAGCAGCCCGCACCACCTGAGCCCGGGTGCTTGACGGCCCCGGGCTTTTTTATTCGAATTTTTTAAGATTGTGAGTCCATCATGCTTGACGCCACCACCAAGGCCCAACTCAAAGGCTATCTCGAACGCGCGACGAAACCGATCGAAATCGTGGCGTCGCTTGACGACAGCAAGGCTTCTTCCGACCTGCAATCGCTCCTGGCCGACATCGCTGAATCCTCGGCGCTGGTCAAGCTGAGCGAAAGCCGTGACGACACCCATCGCAAGCCTTCGTTTTCCATCAACCGTCCGAGCGAAAACCATGGTCCGCGTTTCGCTGGCCTACCGATGGGGCATGAATTCACGTCATTGATTCTGGCCTTGCTGCAGGTCGGTGGCTATCCGCCGAAGGTCGAAGACGACGTGCTGCAGCAGATTCGTTCGCTCGAGGGCGAGTTCCATTTCGAGGTCTATGTGTCGCTGTCCTGCCATAGCTGCCCGGACGTCGTGCAGGCGTTGAACCTGATGGCGGTGCAAAATCCCGGCATTCGCGCCACCATGATCGACGGCTCGCTGTTTCAAGATGAAGTCAAGCAACGCCAGGTGATGGCAGTGCCGACCGTGTATTTGAATGGCACCGAATTCAGCCAGGGTCGCATGTCACTCGAAGAAATCCTGGCCAAGATCGACACCAGCGGCGTCGAGCGCGAAGCCAGGAAGATCGATGCCAAGGAAGCATTCGACATGTTGATCGTCGGTGGCGGGCCGGCAGGTGCGGCTGCAGCCGTATATGCAGCCCGCAAGGGAATTCGCACCGGCGTGGCCTCGGAGCGCTTCGGCGGCCAGGTGCTTGACACGCTCGGCATCGAAAATTTCATCTCGGTGAAGGAAACAGAAGGGCCAAAGCTGGCCTTCGCGCTGGAAGAACACGTGCGCACCTATGATGTCGACATCATGAACCTGCAGCGGGCAAAATCGCTGGTACCAAATGCCGGGCCGAACGGCGACTTAATCGAAATCAAGCTCGAAAGTGGCGCCACCCTCAAAAGCCGTGCGGTGGTGATTTCGACTGGCGCCCGGTGGAGAAACATCAACGTGCCTGGCGAAGCGGAGTTCAAGAACAAGGGCGTGGCCTATTGCCCGCATTGCGACGGGCCGCTGTTCAAGGGCAAGCAGGTAGGCGTCATCGGCGGCGGTAATTCGGGTGTCGAGGCAGCAATCGACCTGGCTGGTATCGTCGGCCATGTGACGCTGATCGAATTCGATACCAAACTGCGTGCCGATGCCGTCTTGCAGAAAAAATTGACCAGCCTGGCGAACGTGACGGTGATCACGAATGCGAAAACCACCGAAATCACCGGCACGCAAACCGTCAATGGCCTGGTCTATGAGGACCGCGCCACCGGCCAATTGCACACGGTCGCACTGGAAGGCGTGTTCATCCAGATCGGTCTGATCCCGAACACGGACTGGTTGAAGGGCACGGTCGAATTGTCGCGCCATGGTGAAATCATCGTTGACGATCGCGGCCAGACCTCGATTCCTGGCGTATTTGCTGCCGGTGACGCCACCACCGTACCATTCAAGCAGATCATCATTGCCGCCGGCGACGGCGCCAAGGCAGCGCTGGGAGCATTCGATCATTTGATCCGCAGTTCGGTTGCCGCCTGATTGGCGCGTCTGCGCTGCCTGCAGCGCGGATCGCCGGATGGACGTTCATCTCTTGAAACGCCACGTGCATCTGCCGTGGCGTTTTTTTTCACGGGCGGCACCGGTCGGTCAGAGAGAGTAGAATCGGGGTCCGTTTTTCATCCGGCAGAATTTCATGAAAGACTTGTACGCCATCCTCGGCGTGGACGCCGACGTGACCGATACTGCGCTCAAAAGCGCCTACCGCCGTCGTGCCGCGTCGTTCCACCCGGACCGCAATCCCTCGGCCGACGCCGCCGAACAGTTTCGGGCCGTGCAGGAAGCCTACGATCTGCTGTCGGATGCGGCCAAACGCCGGGATTATGATGAAAACCGCCGCCGTAGCCTGCTCGACGATCCGCTGACGACGGCGCGTGACATCTGGACCGCTTACCTCAACAAGGTGCTCGCTTGACTCTCTCTCCCTATTTCGAAGAACTGCACAGTGCCTACCGCGCCGAAATCGACGACCTGGCTACCGATTCGGAAGGCAAGAACGTGTTGGCCCACCGCTTGCAGGAAAAGCGCAGCCAGTTCACGCAATTGATGCCGATGATCGCCTTCGCGCCCGAGATGGTGGCGCCGGCCTTTCACGGCGGCGTGCGCTTCGAGGAACCGAAGACACTGCTGCTGCTGGCCAGCGCCGAGCCGGAAGATTTTCCGGGATGGGACGAGATCAAGGAGTGCGTCAGTTTCGCGCCTTGGGCAGACGCACTGTTGCCGATAGTGCTGGCCGAAGCAGGCGGCGAACAGTTTCTGCTGACAACCGTGTGTCTCGAATTCTTGCTGGCCCGCGAGAATGAACGTGGCAACGTGCAGCGTGCGACGGTGGCTTCCAGCGAGGACGAGCAACAGGAAGACGGGCGTGATCTCGACCACGGCAGCCTGGACGATGACGAAGGTCTTGATGGCAGCGGCGAGCGGCGCGATGGCGACCGTGATGATGGCGATGAAGAA
Source organism: Herminiimonas sp. (assembly GCA_043729515.1). Lineage (GTDB taxonomy): Bacteria > Pseudomonadota > Gammaproteobacteria > Burkholderiales > Burkholderiaceae_D > JANXSS01. The sequence continues at coordinate 2,870 of JAYTLK010000010.1, read as the reverse complement.
CCCGATCTGGACCAGGCTGGCGCCGACTGGATGTCGGAGCAGGGCTTCGATCGCCGTGGCTGATTCCACTTTTTCTTAATACTATGACCAATGCTCTCGTCGTCAAGGCGCAAACCCTGATCAAGGCCGGCGACATCGCCGGCGCCGAATTTGCGCTCGTGTCGCTGGCGGAATCCGACGGCGATCATGCGCTCGTGGCGGTGCTCGATGAACTGGCGCCGAAGGACTTGCTGGCCGTGATCCGGGAGTTCGATGCATCGCGCGAGTCGGTAGTCAATCTCCTGATCACGCCGGAACAGTTCGCCCGCGCCGTCGTCATGGAAAAACTGTATGACGACCGCACGCATGCGCATCTGCGCGGGATGATCAATGGCGTGATTTTCCGCAGCGACGTGCAGACGGCCGATTTCATCGACGCCCTGGGCGAGATCGACGGTGGCTGCGAGGCATTGATCGATTACCTCGCCGACCGTGACGAGGAGGTCGTTCATTTCCAGAAATACGATACCTTCAATGTCAACTTGAACGAAGAGGGCGACGAGGTCGATCGGGCAGAGGTCAGCGACAGCGACTGGAAGGAACTGACGTGGCTGTTGAAACACCAGCATCCGGACATGTTCGAGCAAATCTGGCCGGCGCTGCGGGTGCATCTGCAACACCGTCTGGCGCACGAAGCCGAACAGCAGATGCGCGAGGAGCAGGCAGCCGAAGCTGCTGCCGGCGAAGGCATGCGCGGTACGCCACGCGCGCCACCGTCGAGCGCGGATGCACATGCGGCGCTGCTGGCTGCGTTGGGTGGCATGGGCCCATCCACCAAATCCGGCCCGCGTGCCAGGCCAGCCGCGTCGCCTGCCAAGCCGTCGCCTGCCGGCGACGATGAGGAATCGGCCTTGTAGTTCTCCGGGCCACTCGACATGTCTGAAATTCGCCAGTCTTCCGGCACCGTTGCCGTCGTCGATCGCCGTCCTTTTTTCGAGAGGGCGCTAAGCCATGGCGTCGCCCACCGCATCATCGACGCCGAGCGGCGCGCGGCCATCATTGCCGACGGCGCCAAGGGGTCGGTGCAGGTCGCCCAGTATTTTGGCAGCAGCCACCTGTTCGCATCCCTCGACAATGCCCGCAAGCGGGTGGTGACGCTGGTCAGCCTGTATCTGGACGAGCAAAGCGGCGGCGACCTCGATCTCGCGGCGCAGTTCTTGCGCGACAACAGTTTTTTATCCCACTCGCGCGGTGGGAACGCGATGCTGAAGACGTTGCATGCATTGCCGGAGTCGTCGATGTTCGACACGGCCCGACAAGGCCAGGAGTTAAAGGATTTTCAGGACGAGCGCACGCTGGCGAGGCCGATGAGCTTGGCTGCTTACCGCAAGGAATGGCAACGACGGGTCGCCCATGCCCACCTGCAGCAAGCCGCGCGCTGGTTTGCGCAGGCACTGCAGATCGGCGAAGAAGCGCTCGATTCGGTACCCGCCGAAGCCGTCATCCGCACCGGCCTGTTGTGCCTGCGCCAGGAGACGGCGAAGTGCCCCGATCGGCAGGCGTTTGCCGGCATCCTGGGCGCGATGCGCGCAACGATCATCAAGCAAGGCGCTGCCGAAGGCGCAAAACCCGCAGCAAAGGCGCGCGTAAAAACGCTGCTGCCGAAATCATTGCTCGACGCCGTGCCGCAGGAGCATCACTTGCTGGTTGACGGGGTACGCCGAGAAATCGAGCGCCATGACCTGCCGCTGCTGGCGCAGGCAAACTTGCCGCTGGACGAAGTGTTCAACAGTCTGGAGTTGCGCTATTTCTTGCGCGAGACGGGCCTGGAAGACATTGATGCCTACGACGCATTCGTGTCACAGGAGTGGACCAAGCTCACCAAAGGCAAGGAAGATCAGTTTTCCCGCCTGACCCTGTTTCTGTGTCTGGCTGCGGGCGTCACTGTCAGGACAACGCTGTCGCAGACCGATGCCAAGGCGCTGATCCGGGCCGCGCGCAAGACCGGGTTGCATCAGGAACCGGTGACGGCGTTGATCACGTCAGCAGCACCGTTCACGATCCGCGAAAGTTTGCTCTCCACCTGGCAAGAAGAGTGGTTTCCTGAGGCCCAACAGTACCTGTGCGACCCGGCTGACGAGGCGGGAGACAACAAGTATCTGGGTGCGTTGCGCTATCTGACCGAGAACTGCAACATCAGGAAAGCTTGAGTTCGTTTCTCCTGGCGCAGCTTCCGATCAAGCGCGCCGCTGCACGTGGCGTGCCATGAGGCACCGCATGCGCGTATCTGGACCCTGAACGGTTGATTTGCTGCTCTGTTACCATCACCCACGGTTCGTGTCGAACGATTTCCTCAAATAAATTAATTTTTGCAACCATCCGGTGCGCCGGCCGGTTGCCTGGAGCGACTCCATATGCAAAGCAAGCTTTCGGGAATGCTGTTTTTCTTTGCTGCGGCCGGTGCGCAGGCTGGCGCTGTCGATACCGTGGCGCCGATGCTGACACCTCTGGCCCAACAGGCGCAGGCGGCAAAATTGTCTGCTGAAATCCTGACGCGCAATCATTACAAAAAAGTGCCGCTCGATGATGCATTGTCGGCCAAGATCTTCGACAAGTACCTGAAGGACATCGACGGTGAAAAAATGTTTTTCACCCAGGCCGACATCGACGGCCTTGCGCCGGCGCGCGTGCGGCTGGACGATGCGATCTACAAGGACGACCTGCAGGTGCCGTTCTCGATTTTCAACCTGTATGAAAAACGGATTCTGGAGCGCTTGTCGTATTCAAGCGAGCTGCTGAAGAAAAGCTTCGATTTCAATGATAAGGAAACCTACCAGATCGAGCGCGACAAAGCGCCATGGCCTGCCACGCAAAACGAGCTGCGTGACCTC
>JAYTLK010000009.1:0-37992 GCA_043729515.1 Herminiimonas sp. | reverse complement strand
TTTCCTCACTGCGTGGCGGGGCTATGCCAGGAACGATGAAGGCGTTCCCTTCTTTACGCTCGATGTCGGGCCGATGCTGTTCCTCTACGTGGCCCTGGGTGCAACACTGGTGGGAACCTTGTCGGCCCTGTTCCCGGCGCAGCGGGCAGCGCGCCTCGACCCTGCGGTGGCCATTCGTGGATGACCGCGCCATCAGAGTTGCCGACGCGGTTGCCGACCCGGCTGCCAGCGCCGCTACCGACAAGCCGACCTTGCGGCTCAAGGGCATCTGCAAGTCCTACGGCATCGGCACCGCACATATGACAGAGGTGTTGCACGGCATAGACCTGACTCTCAGACGCGGCGACTTTGCGGCGCTGGTCGGTCCATCCGGCTCCGGCAAGAGCACCTTGCTCAATCTGATCGGCCTGCTCGACAAACCGAGTGCCGGCAGACTGTTCTTGATCGGACGAGAAGCCGAAAACCTGAATGACGAAGCGCTGACGCGTCTGCGTGGCAATGCGATCGGCTTCGTGTTCCAGTTCCATAACCTGCTGCCTGCCTTTACTGCAGTTGAAAACGTCATGCTGCCGCTGCTGGCTGCGCGCGTCAGGCCGGATGCCGCGATGCGCGCCCGGGCAGAGGAGCTGATCGACGCTGTCGGCCTCACACCGTGGGGCCATCACCTGGCCAACGATTTATCCGGCGGGCAGCAACAACGGGTAGCGATTGCGCGGGCACTGGTGATGCAGCCTGCGCTTGTGCTGGCTGACGAACCTACCGGCAATCTGGATACGCAATCGGCCGACACGATTTTCGACCTGATGCGCAGCGTCCAGCAAAAGAGCGGTACCACGTTCCTGATCGTGACCCACGACCCCAGGCTTGCGAGCCGCTGCGACCGCATCATCGAAATGATCGATGGCAGGATTGCGTTCGACAGGCAAAATGTCGCCATGCACGGCGACATCACTTGAACGCCTTGACCAATGCTTCGAATTGCACATGCAGCGATTTGTCATGTGGCGTGATGGGCGGTATGGGACGGTCGATGCCGAGCAATTCATAGACTGCCATCTGCGCCGCACGTACCGAATACTCGACCGTAAAAACGACATCGTCGGCAATTTCGACGAACTGGCTGACGAAGGCAAGATTCTTCGTGTTCGGCGGCACCGGCAGCGGCCGGTCACCAGGCTGGCGCGGCATGAACATGCTGGTGATGTATGGCATTCGGCAAGGAATGCAGTTGGCCGATTCGACGATGTTCGAATCGATGCGCAGGTGGCCGCAAAGCTCCTGCAGAATCTCCGCGCCGTTACAGTCCGTCATCGGCTTCGCAACGAAATTGCCGATCCGGTCGCCGGACAAGGCGTATCCCCAGAATACCTGCACGTCGGCCGGCTGGTGCCGGAAGTGGGGCTGATGTGCCAGCACGATCGACATCAGCCAGTTAGAATCCTTGAAGGTAACCAGTCCGCCGGTGCCGGCCTCGTTTCCGCTGAACTGAACCATCATGTCGAAAAATGCTGGGCTTTTGAGCGTGACGGTGAACGACTCCCACCAGGACTGTGCAATGCAGCCGTTGAATGCGGCCGGATTGCCGAACTCCGGCCGGCCCTGGGCCAGCCGTTCCCAGAGGGTCCAGCCACCGCTGTCGAGCTTGGTCAGTTTGCCCGGTGCGCTGGTCATCGAACCCAGGCTGGAAGCATCAGTCATGGAACCATTCTGCAGGAACACGAGGTCGCCGTCCTGCACGGTCAGCAGGTTGCTTTTACCTTCGCGCAGGGATTCGATGCCGGTCACGACGAACCGGCCGTCGACAGTCTCGTGTTCTACCCCGGTCACTCTGCAATTGCGGACCAAGCGAACCCCCTGGGCTTCGAGCCAGGCTTGCAGCGGCAGGACCAGCGAGTCGTATTGGTTGTAGACCGTACGTTTAACGCCGGCAAGCGTGTCGATGCGGGAAAATTCAAGCATGAAGCGGTGCAGGTAGCGCTTGAATTCCACCGCACTGTGCCAGGGCTGGAAGGCGAAGGTGGTGGCCCACATGAACCAGAATTCGGTCTCGAAGAATGCAGGGGATAGCCAGTCGGTGATGCAGCTCGCACTCAGTGCATCTTCACCGGCATTGCTCAGTTTTAGCAGTTCGATCCGGTCCTGCATGGAAAACCCCATCGAGGTCACGGGAACCTTGGCGCGACGATGGTCGACCAGGCGCGCCATCGAATGGGCACGGTGTTTCAGGTTGAAGTCGACGGTTTCATCGAATACTGTCTTGCTCTTGTCGTCCAGGGAGGGAATTGACTTGAACAGATCCCAGGTGCATTCGTAGTTGTCGGTGGTGAGCATGCGTCCGCCGCGCAATGAATAGCCGCCGTTGGGCTCGCCGGCACCATCGAGGCTGCCACCTAGAATTGATGTCGCTTCCAGGATCGCGATGTTTTCGCCCCGTATTCCACCGTCGCGGATCATGAAAGCGGCGGCGGCCATCGTGCCGATGCCACCGCCGATGAGGTAAGCGTTTGCGTTCTGGTTCATGCCGTTCGGCTCCTCAAGATCTTGCTTGGTTGGGGAAAACGTCCACGCATGTGCTGTGTCCGCATTGCTTACTTCTGTTCGACTTCCTTGAACTCCGCATCGACTGCCTCATCGCCGTTGTCGCCAGGCGTGCGTCCCTGACCGCCATGGTCGGACGGAGCACCTGCCGAATTCGGTTGCGTCGCAGTCTTAGCTTCGAGTTTCTTCGCTTTTTCTTCAAGCGCTGTCGATTGCGACTGAATCACCGACGCATCGTTCCCATCGATCGCCTTGCTCAGCGAAAGAAAATCCGCTTCGAAGCCAGCAATGGTTGCCGTATCGAGGTTGGTGCCCGGCGCGGCGATCGTCTTGCGTACGTCATGAATCAGCGCATCGGCTTTGTTGCGCGCTTCGGCCAGGGCATGCAGGCGCTTGTCTTCGTCGACATTTGCTTCAGCGTCCTGCACCATGCGCTGGATTTCCTGCTCGGTGAGCCCGGAATTAGCCTTGATGGTGATCTTGTTTTCTTTTCCGGACGCTTTGTCCTTGGCGCCGACATGCAGGATGCCGTTTGCATCGATGTCGAACGTCACATCGATCTGCGGTGTGCCGCGTGCGGCCGGCGGTATGCCTTCAAGGTTGAATTCGCCCAGGACCTTGTTCGAAGCAGCCATCTCGCGCTCGCCCTGATAGACCTTGATCGTCACTGCCGGCTGATTGTCATCGGCCGTGGAAAAAACCTGGCTGAACTTGGTTGGAATCGTCGTGTTTTTCTTGATCATCTTGGTCATGACGCCGCCCATGGTCTCGATACCGAGCGACAGTGGCGTTACGTCCAGCAGCAGCAGATCCTTCCGGTCGCCAGAGAGAACGGCACCCTGGATAGCGGCGCCGACGGCAACCGCTTCGTCGGGATTGACATCCTTGCGCGGATCCTTGCCAAAGAACTGCGTGACCTTTTCCTGGACCATCGGCATGCGCGTCATGCCGCCCACCAGAATGATGTCGTCGATCTGGTCGATCTTCAGGCCCGCGTCAGCCAGGGCAGTGCGACACGGCTCGATCGTCCTGGTGACCAATGTTTCGACCAGCGATTCGAGTTTGGCGCGGGTCATCTTGACGTTCAAATGCACCGGTGCGCCATTTGCCATGGCGATATACGGCTCGTTGACTTCCGTCTGCTGGGTCGACGAGAGTTCGATCTTTGCCCGCTCGGCCGACGCCTTGATTCGCTGCAGCGCGATCGCATCCTTGCCCAGATCGATACCATTGATTTTCTTGAATTCGGCCAAAATGAAATCGATGATGCACTGATCGAAATCTTCGCCGCCAAGGAAGGTGTCGCCGTTGGTCGACAGGACTTCGAATTGCTTTTCGCCGCCAGTGCTGGAAATTTCAATGATGGAGATATCGAAGGTACCGCCGCCCAGGTCATAAACGGCGATCTTCCGGTCTTCCTTCCCGGTCTTGTCGAGGCCGAACGCAAGCGCGGCCGCAGTCGGCTCGTTGATGATGCGCTTGACTTCCAGACCGGCGATGCGGCCGGCATCCTTGGTCGCCTGGCGCTGCGCATCGTTGAAATAGGCAGGAACGGTAATGACTGCTTCGGTGACCGGTTCTCCAAGATAATCTTCGGCAGTTTTTTTCATCTTGCGCAGGATTTCGGCCGAGATCTGTGGCGGTGCCATTTGCTTGCCGCGGATGCTGATCCACGCGTCGCCGTTTGCCGCGTTCACGATTTCGTAGGCCATCAGTGCCAGGTCCTTCTGCACTTCCTTCTCGGCGAATTTCCTGCCGATCAGACGTTTTGTTGCATACAACGTGTTCTTGGAATTCGTCACTGCCTGGCGTTTTGCCGGCGCACCGACAAGTATCTCGCCATCTTCCAGGTAGGCAACGATAGAAGGCGTAGTGCGTACGCCTTCGGCGTTTTCTATCACTTTCGGGCGGCCATTTTCCATGATGGCAACACAAGAGTTGGTAGTCCCCAGATCGATTCCAATAATTTTGCTCATGCTGTGTCCTCGTTAAAGCCTGACGATGTAAAGAAATATGAAACTCGATGCTGCAACGGCGATGATTGGCCGTCTTCCAAAAACGCACGGTGTGCCGCTCACAAATATTGGCTTCAAGGTTTCTTGATACAAGGTGATCGTTCGTTTTGAAAAGACCGCTCCGCACCGCTGATTGAAGATTGAGGCGCCCACTGGTCATGGCAGTCTGACTGACTGACGATTGCAGCCAGTCGGGCGATTTTGAAAGCCAGCAAATGGTATTGAAGTAATGATGTATTCGTATTTCACACTTGTTGAAAAGATTGGACTGCCGCTGAACATCGGCGCTGTAGGGGCCACGCACGATCCATCCTTTCTTCACCGTTGGTCCATTTTCACTGGAGTAACCAAGCATGATCAAATCTGACAGCATCCTGCAAGGCGATGTAATTCGGGAACTTTCGTGGGAGCCGGCCGTACATGCCGCGGCAATCGGCGTCGAAGTTGCAAAAGGCATCGTCACGCTCGCAGGCAAGGTAGATACATACTGGGAAATGCGTTGCGCCGAGGCTGCAGCCCAGCGCGTTGCAGGTGTCAAAGGGGTTGTCATGGATCTTGCCATGGCAGTAAGTTCCGCCAATACGCGCACCGATGCCGACATCGCGAGTTCTGCGCGCAATGCGCTCGGCTATCTCTTGCCGATCTCAAGTGACGAAGTCAAAATCGAAGTCCACAAGGGCGCGGTCACCCTTTCCGGCACGGTTGAATGGGGCTTCCAGAAATTCGAGACACAGGCGGTCATCGGGCGGCTGAGTGGTGTGACGAACGTCATTTCCCACATCACGGTGCGTCCGCATGCCGACAGGCTGGTCGTGAAGGAAGAAATCGAAGATGCATTGCTGCGCCAGGCACGAAAGGAAAGTGATGGCGTGACGGTTTCTGTTTCCGGAACTGAAGTCACGCTAACAGGGCAGGTCCACTCCTGGGCGGAAAAACTGGCGGCGTCGTCTGCAGCATGGTGCGCACCCGGTGTTACGCAAGTCAGGGATTCGCTGGTCATCAGATAACTGAAGACGACGGGTGCGCTTCGCCAACGATCCTGGGATTCAAGCGTCTTGCTTGGGTCCCCGTTTCACCTATTGCTGTTTTACGAAATGCTTCAACAAAATTGACGCAATGTAAAGACTGACGCGACTTGATGGGAGCTGACAGAAAAGTCATTCGAAATTTCCACATTAAATCGGCTTCCAAAAAAATGAAATGCACAGCACTTCGCTACCGAGGCCACGGCAACCTGCTGTTCATTTGCATGATGGTCTTGCCGTTTCAAGTCATTACGGCGCAGGCGCTTGCAGCGACAAATGACGCTTTTCCGAATTCAATTTCTTCAACGCCACTGGTCGATGAATTTAACCAGACCGTCACGCTTCACCTGACGGTGCCTGCCGCGCAGACGCTTGCCTATGCAGTGCTTCTCAGTGCGGCACTGACCTCCGGTGGTGTCGCCGATGCCTTCCCAAAATTTGTTGTGGTCGTTGACCGCAATCCGAATGTGCAGGTCTTGATGGTGTACTGGGGCACGTTTGCAAACGGCTGGAGTCTGGTGGGCGCGTCGTCGATATCGACTGGCCTGCCGGGAAAATACGAGCATTTCAAAACGCCTCTGGGTGTGTTCGACCATTCCCGGGACAACCCGGACTTCAGGGCCGAAGGCAGCAAAAACGCGTTCGGCATTCGCGGTTACGGCAACAAGGCTAGTCGAATCTACGATTTCGGCTGGGTCGCGGCGCCAAGAGGGTGGGGCGACGGGCACATGGGTGAGTTGCGCCTGCAGATGCATTCGACCGATGCTGATCGACTTGAGCAACGGCTCGGGACTGCCCAATCGGAAGGTTGTGTCAGGATGCCGGCCGAGTTGAATGAATTCATCGATCGTCATGGCATCCTGGATGAGGATTACGACCGGGTAGTGGCTGTCGGCGACCATCCGTGGGTGCTACGCAAGGACCGCGTGACGACACTCTGGTCCGGTCGCTACCTGGTCGTCGTCGAATCGGACGCAACGATCCGGCCTGACTGGGCTCCTCGCCGGAAGCAGCACCATTGATAAAAAGCTTGCTGTACTTGCGCATTGATTGGTAATTTATTCGCTGGAATCTCCCGATAGTGCAAATGAGTTCCGTTGCACCTCTGATCAACTTGAAGCCATAAAAATCAAGAGCTAATTATTATCAATAGTGCAGGCCAACAGCGCATCATGATTCGATCCCTGACCATTGGTCTTGCGGATGTGCAGGGGGGATGCTGGTCTAATCAGTACGTCGTCGAATGCTTCGAAACCCACTTGTCGTGGGTTTTGGTAGCCAATGGCTTCGCCTACAAGATTAAAAAAGCCTTGCACTTCGATTTTGTCGATTTTTCAACCCTCGCCTCACGCCGCTTTTTTTGCGAAGCGGAGTTGCAGCTCAATCGACGGCTTGCGCCCGATCTCTATCTTTCCGTTGAAGCCATTACTGGCAGTGTTGAGCAACCGCAGATTGGTGGCAGGGGCGAGACTATTGATTATCTCGTTAAAATGCGGGCGTTCGACCAAGCGGCCTTGTGGAGCACCCGGGTGGCTGATGGATCGCTTTCAGCGGCCGAAGTCGATGCATTGGCCAAGCAGATCGCGTGCTTTCATCTGACCACGAACCGATCACCGGTGCACAGTACATGGGCCGATAAGCAAACGGTCGCTCAAACAGCCAATGAAAATCTGAGCGCACTGTTGAAGCTCGCACCGTCCAGGAAAGCAGTGGGTTTGGTCCATGAACTGGTGAAATGGCAGCACGATCGACACGCTGCGCTCGGCCACGTTTTCACTGACCGTAAAGTGCGGGGATTCGTCAGGGATTGCCATGGCGATTTGCATGCTGGCAACGTAATGACGCTCAATAATCAGGTTTTCGCCTTTGATTGCATTGAATTCAGTGACACCTTACGATGGATCGATGTAATGAGCGATATCGCATTCATCAACATGGATCTTGAATGTCTGGGCTTGCCAGCCATTGCGGCGCGTCTGCTCAACGGCTACTTATCCGACACGGGGGATTACGCCGGCTTGGCAGTGCTGCGATATTACCGGGTAGAGCGCGCCCTCGTTCGAGCAAGGGTCAGCCTGCTCCAGGCGACGCAACATCAAGCGGCGCATCAACTGTCGCCGGCGGCAGCGCAAGTTGGTGGAGTACGCAGTACGGGCCCCGCGTTGGCACTGGCGCTGCGGTACCTGGAATTTTCGATCCGCGAGATAACGCGGCCGGCCGCCGCGATCATGATCACGCATGGGCTTTCAGGAAGTGGAAAATCAACGTTTTCGCAATGCTTGCTTGAGCTCACCAGCGCAATTTGTCTGCGCTCGGATATCGAACGCAAGCGGCTTTATGGATTAGTGGGAACTGACAGAAATGTCGTTCCTGTTGAACACGGCCTGTACGCGTCTGCGGCAAGCGAGGCGACCTACGAATATCTGCTAGCGCTGGCGCGGCAGGTCATTGCAGCCGGCTACCCGGTCATCATCGATGCAGCGTTTCTGAAGAAGCGGCAGCGGATGATGTTTCGCCTGCTCGCTGTAGAACTAAACGTGCCTTTTTTCCTGTTCGACCTGCGCGCGCCAGTCAAGTCGCTGCGGCGCAGGCTTACGGCCCGCCAGCATTCGCAACATCAAGCGTCAGATGCCAACCTGGAAGTGCTCGAGCATCAAATCGCCACCGCGGAACCGCTGACTGGAGAGGAGGCCGAGGTCGTGATCGTAATCGATGGTGAAGCACGGATCGACCCGGTTGGCGTGGCGCTCTCGTGCGCGACCGTTCTGCAAGAATTGGGAATTGCCAAGCGTAGGGTTTAATGCGGTAAAAATGGCATGCAGGCGCACTCCATATACGATTAATTTTGGATGATCCGGTTTAAAAGCAGCATGTTTTGCAAATGCAATCTTGGATCAATGTGACATGAATACGGGCACGGTCATTGACGACAGGATCGTGCGGGAAACCCCGTCGAGGAGAATTTCTCTTAGCCGTGAATGGCCAAAGCATCCCATGACCAGCATGTCTGTACCGGTATCGGCGACATGCGAGAGCAAGGCGGCGCCGATCTCTTCGTGCGGTACGATGCGCTCCTGCACATTGATCGCAATACCGTGGCGCGCGAGGTAAAGCGCAAGATCGGCGCCTGGTTGCGCGCCGTGCCTATCGGGCCGCTCGGAAGCGTTGAAGATACCTACTTCGACCAGCGCAGCACGTTGCAGCAGCGGGATCGCGCCGTGCACGGCGCGCTTTGCCTGGGAGCTGCCATCCCAGGCAATCAATACCTTCACGCCGATATTTTTGAAATGTCCGGCATACGGCACGATTAACGCCGGGCATCCCGAATGCAGCACCACGGCTTCTGGAAAATCATTACCGACGACTGCAGACGGCTCGGCCGGGTCGGACTGTCCGAGCACCACCAGATCGCTGTAACGGGCCTGCAGGCTGATGCCGCCAGCATTTTCGTCGTCGACCAGCCGTTGCTCGACTGATAAGACACCAAACCGGCGCGTGATCGCCTCAAAGCTCGTGAGACTTGCTGCTGCGCGTTGGCGCAAGCTTTCAATATAACCGGTGATGTAATCGCTGCTCATGTCGACAACGGCACTTTGATAGATGTACCGCGACACGCCGGTAGTTGCCACGCCGATTAGATGCGCGCTTTCCTGCAGCGCAATCCGGCAGGCAAGTTCGATTCGTGGTGTAAGGTTGATGGAGTCGTCGACGTGCACTAGAATGGTCTTGTAGGACATGCATTGCTCCTTAATGCGACATGAAAACCGGTATGCTCATCGATGCCAGGACAACCCGTGTAACTCCGCCCAGCAACATTTCACGGAAACGCGTGTGGCCATAACAACCCATCACCAGCAGATCGGCAGGCGACGCCGTCGCCAACGACAGGAGCGTCGCCCCCAGTTTCCCAGGCTTGACGGTTTCGACTCTTCGCTTAGCCTCGACGCCGTGCCGCCGCAGGTACTCGATGATTTCAGTGTGCGGCGCCCCGCTGTGCAGATCCGAGCGCTCCGTTGGGTTAAAAATTATCACATCGACCTGTTGTGCCACCCGCAACAGCGGCATCGCGTCCTGTACCGCACGACTCGCCTCCCGACTACCGTTCCAGGCAATCAATACGTGCATGCCAACGCTGGGAAATTTGCCGGCAAATGGGATGACCAGCACTGGCGTACCGGAGGTCATTGCTACGTACTTCGGTAAATCAGTCTCGAGGGCGAGCGCCGGCCTATCGGGATCACTCTGCCCGACGACAACTAGGTCGCTGTGGCGCGCCGCCAGGTTGATGCCGCCACTGGCGTCGTCATCGATCAATTGTCGCTCGAAGGAATGCACACCGATGTGCCGCACCTGCTCGTCGAATTCATCGAGGCGAAGCGCCGCCCGCTGTCGTAATGTATCCAGGTAAGGGGTGATGGCCGGATTGTAAGAATTGGCAACGACCGCTTCTTCGATGAAGCGCGATATGCCAGTTAGAGTCGCACCGATCAAGTGTGCTTCTTGCGCTATCGCAATCGTCGCCGCAATCTCGACGCGAGCGGCAACATTGGCTGCGTCGTCAACATGGACGAGTATGGTTTTGTAGGACACATCAACTCCTCTTGCGCAGTGAATGCGAAGCCGTACTACATCTAGTGTTCGTGACAGAGGTTCAAAGCATGCAATCGTCTTCATGGATACTATCCTCCGATCTTCGCTGAGTCCAGCAAGCGTTGGCCCGAACTCCTGCATCCGCTTGCCTGCAATCGTGCGAATTCGAAACTCGGTGGACTTTGCAAAAATAGCGTCAGCTATTGCGCACACTATCGCTCGAATTCTTGTATTGGAGTACCGTCACTAATATCGCTAGCGAAAAAAAACAATTGCATGAGTGGTAGGAGTCTTGATCAATCTGTTTGACTCGATCCGGGCTGCCGTCTTCGGCGCATTCGAAGAATGCAACAGCAACGCCGCTGCGGACCTGGTCGGGAGCTGGAAGGCGCTGCCAGTCAAACCCCGCTGACGGTGAAATCATGTCTATAGAATGTAGTTCTGCCACCACGAGAAGTTAGAGGAGACACGATGGAAACATGAACCAAGAAAAACAGGCTGCCAAAGTAAGCGTAGAGATCTTTTCGAAAACTTTCATGGCTTCCTTGAAGTGGCACCCGATGCAATTGCGGTGGTTGATAAATCTGGAATATCGTGCAGTTCAGTGGTCGGGCAGAACTCCTTTTTGGCCGTCATCGGGAGGAGATCTTGACGCGCTCCATTGAGTTGCTCACGCAAAACCGCTTTCGAACAGGTCATATTGCGCATCCTATGACGTACAACGGTGACATGCGTCCATGCTCTGGTAAATTATCTTCTGGATGTATCCAAAGTGCGCGAAGGGCAGCTGAAAATTCAAACCGAAACTTTTGATTTGCGAACCGACGTTACGAAAGCAATAGGAATAAGCCAGGCTGTGCTGGATAGCGGTGAGTACGAGCTACGCGTAATGCAGTCCGCGGAACCGTTAAACATTGACGGCGATTCGGTTCGCCAGCGAAGCAGCTGCCATCGGTCTCGCGCTACTCACGACCTTTATGGAAACCCTGGTCGCGCTGCTCGGTGTACCGCTCGTGACCAACATATCGCGCTCGGCATGGGGCGACCATACCGTCCGGTGATGGGGCAATTCAACTGATTCCCAGGTGACGTCGCGAAATGATTTCGATACCTGCGTCGTTGATTAGAAAAGTGTGGAGACCCGGACTTTGCGCCTGACCACGCATTGCAATTATCTGAATCTTGCGCACCGTTTCGTTGGACTGCGATGTCTGGGAAAGCCACATGATGCCGTCGACAATAGCGAAAGCCGGACTGGACTCTGATTCCGGCAATCGATAATCCGCGATCAAAAAAGTAGTGACCAGCCACCCCGCCATGGTGGTCCCAAGTTGCTGGATGAAACTTCGTAATGAATTCGGACCCATCTCCGGACCCTTTGCGGACTCTTCGATCGATTCAAACGAATCGATGAACACCAGTCGCGGGGAAAAGTCACGCACCGCATCAACGACGTGCGCCAGAACGGATTTAAAATCGTTGTCCCGAACGACGGCCGAGAGGTCGACGAATCGGATCGACCGATTGATCTTGTCGACATCGAAAAATGGAAACAGCTGCTGATAACGCAGCATCTTCAATGCCGGCTCGCCCAGGGTCGTGAAGAACAGCGCACGCCGATCCGGCCCGGCCAGCGAAAACATGATCTGGTGCGCAAGTGTGGTCTTGCCGCTGCCCGGCGCCCCGCCAATCAGGTTCAGGGAAAACTCGGGAATGCCGCCTCCAAGCAATTCATCCAAGCCTGCAACGCCGGTCGGCAAGCGCCGGATGTGGGATCTTGTCTTCACCCTGATCTTCTCTGTTTGCTGGACCAGAAGCGATCCGAGCACACATTTAGACTACAGCACATTTGCGTTCAGATTCCCTCCTTGTGGCCGCGCCGGGAACCAAACGCAGGCTAGTGCCCTACATTCTTATAGAAACGCACGAACACGCACAACCGCAACAAAGTGCGCCTCGACAAACGACGCGCACTCTCCCACTCTCGCTTTTCAAGAACGGCACTGTTCAAGCTGAATTTTCAAGTTTGGAACGACCGCTTCGCTGCTCCACATGGGTTTTTGTTGAAACAGTCGAGTCACTTCGTGGTTGCAAGAGAGCCCAGTCGACGGATCAGCCGACGGGGGTGACACGCAATCCATCCACGCACTTACCAAAACTTCAACCAATACCGGTACCGTCGTCACGGTACGCGGCAGTAAGGTCGATAGTCGCTTCCACTACTTTGCACCCGCAGTGCAGACGCTGCTGCGCGCAGGCGAAAACGATGCGATTGCAATCGAAGTACAGGCACAAAGGGGACCGCTTCAAATACGTGGCATCGGCCTGACGGCAATACAGGGTTTTTCGCGCGGCATGCCGGTTCGTGATGCCGGTGCCCCGTTGAAGGCGCCGGTCGGCGTCAGCATTCTCTCGCGTATGTTCGATGTCTTCGGTAACGTGATCGACCGGCTGCCGCCGCCTGAAAACATTGCTTGGCGCCCCGTCCACCAGGCGCCGCCACTGTTGCCCAGTCGCTCGACGCAGTCGGAGATCTTTGAAGCCGGTATCAAGGTGATCGATATGCTGGTGCTGCTGGAGCGTGGCGGCAAGGCTGGTCTGTTCGGGCAAATGAACGAGCCGCCCGGCAGCCACTTCGGATCGGCCATGCAGCGCTGACGATGGCCGAGTACTTTCGGGATGATGAACACGGCGACGTGCTTCTTCTGGTCGACAATATCTTCCGCTTCATCCAGGCAGGCGCCGAGATTTCGGGATTGATGGGGCAGATGCCATCCCGGCGCGGCTATCAGGCGACGCTCGGCAGCGAGCTTGCTGCGCTTGAAGAACGCATTGCCAACACGGCTGACGGTGCGATCACGTCGATCCAGGCAGTGCATGTGCCCGCCGACGACTTCACCAATCTGGCTGCGATTCATAGCTTTTCGCATCTGTCTGCGTCGATCGTCTTGTCGCGCAAGCTCATCAGCGAAGGCTTCTACCCGGCAGTCGATCCGCCGCAATCGAATTCACGCATGGCCGCGCCCGGCGTCGTGGGGGAGCGTCACCATGGCCTGGCGCAAGAAATCCGGCGAAAGCTTGCAAGCTCTTGCGGCGCGTGTCCTGGCGTACCTTGCGGTCCATGAAGGCATCGCCTTGTTCATCATTTTCGGAAAGACATTTGCTTGCAGTAATGGGGACGTGTGTGAACGTCCGAACTTGGTTCCTGATCCTTGTTAAAGCCTCAAACAGTAGCCTATCAGCGCGGTTGCGCCACGACTTGCTTGCCTGATCCATGGTCAGGCAGTCCACGTCATGGCCAGGAGCGTGTCAAGAATCGAAACGCTTGCGTGCCTGCGACAGTTGACCGGAAAGCCGAAGCCGCGGCATGACTGCAAAAACGAGAAGGAGTGCGACATATACCGCGCCCGAAACCTTGTCCCGGCTTTTGATGAATTCGTCCAATGTCTGGTGTTGCAGCAAAACTGCCAAGCCCGACTCGGCAGCGACCGACAATGCCAGCGCTAGAAAGCCTGCAGCCAGAGACCGGCCTGGAGAATGAATGCCAGGAAAGCGCTTCAGGATGTACCCGGCCGAGAAAAAAATAACTGCAGCCATGATGGGCATTTCCGCCAACTCGGCCCACCGCTCGCCGATACGGGGAACCAGAATCGGAACCCGGAACATTCCAAGGATGAAGCCTGTGCCAAGCACCATCGTGAAGTACAGGAGGGCGGCACGGATCGTCGTTAATGTCTTCGAGGTCATTCGATGCGTGGTGTCATTGCAATTTCTGCGCAGTTCTTGTCAGGAACCTAGTTGTTCAGTTGAATCCGAAACGTCGTATGACCCATGACTTGACCAATTGTGTGAGCAAAAGGTACGCAACCAGAATTGCAAGCAATGCCACCCAATAGCCCTGCGGCAGCCGTGTAAATCCCAACGCATCGGCGAACGGTGAAAATGGCAGCCAGATCCCGAGCACGCAGATCGAAAGCGTTGTCAACAACAGCGGCAAACTTGGCTTGCTCTGGATAAAAGGAATTTTGCCCGTACGGATGACATGCACAACCAAAGTCTGTGATAGCAACGATTCGACGAACCAGCCGGTCTGGAACAGCGAAGGATTGTCCGCCGCTTCAAAAACGTACCAGAGCGTACCGAACGTGATGTAGTCGAACAGGGAACTGAGCGGACCGAGAAAAAGCATGAAGCGTCCGATATTGGCGATATCCCAGCGACGCGGCTGTTTCATGTATTCGGCATCCACATGATCCGTTGCCACAGTCGTCTGCGAAAAATCGTATAACAGGTTGTTCATCAGGATCTGCACCGGCGCCATCGGCAGGAACGGCAGAAAGGCACTGGCGCCAAGCATGCTGAGCATGTTGCCGAAGTTGGAACTTGCGCTCATCTTGATGTATTTGCTGATGTTGCCGAACACCCTGCGCCCTTCGAGCACACCCTCATTCAGTGCCATCAGGCTTTTTTTCAGCAGGATGATATCGGCGGACTCCTTTGCAATGTCGACTGCGCTGTCGACGGAAATACCAACGTCGGCAGCCTTCAGGGCTGGACCGTCGTTGATGCCGTCGCCAAGGTATCCGACGACATGGTCTTTGCCTTGCAATGCCTGAATCACGCGTACTTTTTGCTGCGGCGCCAGTTTCGCAAAGATCGATACCGATTCGACCCGGGTGAGGAGCACGGCATCCGACATGGCATCGATCTCGCTGCCGAGCAGCACATGCTCGGTCGACAGTCCGACATGCCGGCAGACATTGCAGGCAACCGCCGCGTTGTCGCCAGTGAGCACCTTGACGCTGATGCCATGCTTGTCGAGCGCCTTGATTGCGTCAGAAGCGCTGTCCTTCGGTGGATCCAGAAAAGCGATGTATCCGACTAACACCAGGTCGGATTCAGTCAGGTTGCCAAAAGCGGTCTCTGCAGCTGGAATCCTCCGATAGGCAACGGCAATCACCCGAAAGCCGTCCTCGTTCAAGGTCTGGACGACCTTGCCAAGCGCGTCAACATGCTGTCCTTCAATCGATACGAGCTCACCTGCCTGCTCTGCTTTCGTACAGACGCTCAGGACCTCTTCTACCGCTCCCTTGCAAATCAGGATGCGTGAACCGTCCTGTTTTTGTACGATTACCGACATGCGGCGGCGCTGGAAGTCGAACGGTATCTCGTCGATTTTCTGGTATTGCGTATCGGCTTTCAGTTTCTGGTGCACATCGACATACTTCAAGATGGCGACATCGAGAAGGTTTTTCAAGCCGGTCTGGTGAAAGCTGTTCAGGTAGGCGTATTCGGTTACCTTTTCTGAATCATTGCCGAGAATGTCGACGTGCTTTTCCAGGATCACATTGTCTTGCGTTAGCGTCCCGGTTTTGTCGGTGCACAAGATATCCATTGCGCCGAAATTCTGGATTGCATTCAAGCGCTTCACGATCACCTTTTTTTCGGCCATCACGAGCGCACCCTTGGCCAGGTTGATCGTGATAATCATCGGCAGCATTTCCGGCGCAAGGCCGACTGCAACGGCAACTGCAAACAGCAATGCTTCAAGCCAGTCGCCTTTGGTGATGCCATTGATCAAAAAAACCAGCGGTACCATGATCAGCATGAAGCGAATGATTAACCAGATGAACCTGTTCACGCCGCGGTCGAAGCTTGTCAGCTCGCGCTGGCCGACAATGTCCGCGGCGATATGGCCGAACGCGGTTTGAGCGCCGGTTGCAACGACAACGACCGTGGCAGTGCCGCTGACGACGTTGGTACCCATGAAGGCGATATTGGTGAGATCGAATACAGGGGTCGTTTTATTCTCGACTGCCAGCGAGAATTTTTCGACAGGCAGCGATTCGCCCGTCAGCGATGCCTGGCTGACGAACAGATCCTTGCTTGACAACAATCGCACGTCGGCAGGCACGATATCGCCGACCGACAAATACAGGATATCGCCTGGAACGATACGTGCGAGAGGTTGCTCGCATTTCTGCGATCCATGCGTTGCCAAAGACATGTCTTGCGCGGTGTTTCGCGATTTGCGCGCCGCCCCTGGCGCGGCCTTCCGCAAGACGGTAACCGTGGTGCTCACCATCGAACGCAGCCGTTCTGCGGCCTTGTCGGACCGATACTCCTGCACGAATGACAGCAGCGACGAAAGCACTACCATGACCGCGATGACAATGGCGCCGCCGGCTGCGCCGGTAAATAAATTCACGACAGCCAATGTCAGTAGTAACAGCGAGAGCGGACTTGCGAGTAGGGTCAGGAAGCGCCGTACAGCACCGTGTCGGGCTTCATGCGCGATGACATTCGGCCCATATTTTTCGAGCCGTTCATCCACATCGTGGTTGGCCAGACCGTCGCTGGATGATTGCAATTGTTGCAGCACGGCCTCTGGCGACTTCCCAGCGATGTCAGCCAGTGCGACCCCTGCTTTTTGGGCGGCAATGATGGCTTGGCGATCCAGTATTCCAGTCAGTTGTGAGGAATGAGGGTGTCACATCCCTCGTTAATCACGGTACCGCTGGCAAAGTCGACCCACGTCATCTGATCATGAACTTGCTTTACACCGGCCGTGTTCGATGCGGCTGCGCAAAGTGCGCCGCGCTCCCGCCCATCGGTGATCATTCCGCCCAGCGTCACGACGCCGTTCGATACGTTGATCGTGATGGTATTACATGGCGCCCACCGGGTGCCCTTAAGCTCCCGCAATAGTCGAAACTTGATGTCGCTGTCGGGGCAGGGCGCGCCGGAAACCGACGCATAGGCTTTCGAAATTGCACGCAAGAGGTCAAGGCGCGCTACGACGCCGATCAGGCAATCCTTTTCCACGATCGGAATACGCTTGATGTGCTTTGACTGCATCAGTTCCGCTAGGGTCTGTAGATTCGCGCCTGGCTCTGCCTGAATCACCTGATTGCTCATCACGTCCCCGACCACCTGGCTGTGCGCATGTGTGTACTCGTCTGCCAGTTTGCCGGGCCCGAGCAGGAATTCTAGCCAATGCGCCCGTACTTTTTCGGTACCGATTTCGGCCCGGCGCAACAGATCGCCTTCGGTAAGCATACCGAGCAGCTCGCCACGGGCGCCGACGACCGGCAGTCCGCTGATGCCGTTGGCAAGCATTAGCTCGATCGCGAAATGAATGGTGTCGGTGTCCCGAACCGTGATTGCGGGATGGGTCATGAGTTGTCGTGCCGTTAGCATGGATTAATTCCAAAAATAAGAGCCGGCCCAGGGCTCGGGCGCTTGCTGCGTCAAACCAATATGCACTGGCAGGCCAGGCCATTCGATCAGGATGTGAAAATGTTGCAGCGTCGCGGGGAACGCAGCCGATTTTTTTGTCTGGACTTTAAGTTCAACCAAACTGTTACGACTGTCTTTTGAAAATGCACGATTGTTGATGCAGTGATTGCACGGCGCACATGGTCCACTGGACCGCCCCCACACCGTGGATCATCAAATCTGCCTTGGCTGATGTCTTGCAGAGCCCCCTGCAACTGTCAACCCACAGCCTCACATCTCGAGAAAGATCCGCAATACGAGATTCGTTGAATTGCCTGCGCCCAGCGGTGGAGTTTCAATTTGGTAATACTTTCCTGCGTACAGATAGGCAGGTCATTTACCCTACTGGAGACAGGTTCATTCATGCCAATCGCCTCTCGCTTCGCCCCCTGTGCCCTGCAAATCAGCGCCAGCCTGTTGTTTGGCCATGCGATGTCGATCCAGCTGCCTGCGATGTTGGGCCGCGCCACGTCGCCCTGGTGGAACATGCTCGGCATTCTTGCCGCGCTGGTCCCGTGTCTCCGGATGCATCATGCCGTCATGAAGCGCGGTACCCGGTTCATTGAAGACGCTGGAGAAAGCATCGATCGCCTGATGATCGGCAGCGCCGAGACGGCGCATTACCTCGATGCGGTGACGGTCAAGATCAAGAAAGAGCTCAGGTCGGTCGAGCAGATTTCCGCTGCTGCCAATCAAATCGTCACCGACATGGAACTCTTGAACGGCAATGCCGAGCGCGCGCTTGCGGTGGCAGCCGACGTGCGACGCGAGTGCGTCACCGGTTCGGGCGCGCTGGACGACAACATCGTCCAGATCAACGGCGCACGGGCAAAAGCCCAGTCGGTCGCCGAATTGATGACGGAACTGCAGACACAATCTCGCAAGATCCAGGATGTCACCGGGTTGATCGACGAGATCGCTTCCCAGACGAACATGCTGGCATTGAATGCCGCGATCGAGGCGGCACGCGCTGGCGAAACCGGTCGTGGCTTTGCCGTCGTGGCGTCGGAAGTGCGCAACCTCGCTCTGCGGACCAAGACTGCAACCGACGACATCAGTTCGATGCTGCGCGGAGTGAACCAGAAGGCCGAACATGCAGCGACCGAAAGCCACGTGTTGTCCAGGAAAATCGCTGACCTGACGACAAATTCCACTTCCCTCAAGGCATTGTTCGGCAACATCGAAGTTCTCGCCAACGCATCCGAGAAAGAAGTGCAGGCTTTATCGGAAGCGTCGCGGGTCAACCTCGGCTCTGGAAAATCGATTGCCGCGGAGGCAAATGAAGTCGTCAGCAGCATGCGCGATAACGTCCAGCAGTTGCCGCAAGTTGCGGCGTCAGTCGTGAAGCTCTCCGAAAGCGCGGAGGACCTGCATTGCCATACGGCGGCGTTCAATGTCGATACGCGTCATTCAATGATTCGTGACCAGGCCCGGCGCTCTGCCCATGCCACCGAAAAAATGTTTGAGCAAGCAATAGCGTCGGGGCAGATCACTGCCGAAGCCTTGTTCGATCGCCAGTACATCGACATCGTGGGCACGGCGCCGAGCAAATTCACGACCAGATTCGATAAATTTACCGATCTTCACATGCCGGCGATTCAGGAGCCACTGCTGGAGAGCCTGCCCGAAGTGGTTTATGCAGGCGCGATCGATGACAACGGCTACTGGCCAACGCACAACAGGCGGTTCAGCAAGCCGCTGACGGGCAAGCCGGACATTGATCTCGTCAACAATCGTACCAAGCGGATTTTTCGGGACCGCACCGGACAGCGGATTGGCAAGAACACCCGCCCGTTCTTGCTCCAGACCTACATGCGGGACACCGGCGAAGTGATGCACGACGTATCGGTGCCGATTTTTGTGGGTGGAAGGCACTGGGGAGGATTTCGCATGGGATACGGGCTTGCTCGAAATGCAGTGGCTGACGCAACGACAGCCACGTCTTCCATCATGCTTTCAGCTTGTTGATCATGCGATGCGGTGCCATCCCGTGCGCTGCTATTCGGTCGATCCGGTTGCGCCTTCCGGGCTCGCCGGAAATTGCACCCGCTTGATCCGTCGCAGGCGGAATACGGCACTGCGTATCTGGCGCTGATGAAGATGCTGCCAGCGTAGCGGCGGCGTGCCGACGAAACGCTTGAACACCGTCGCGAAATGCGCCTGGCTCAGGAAACCGAAACTGAGCGCTACATCGACGATCGGTGTGTCGGTTGTCAACAGCACGAGCTGGGCTTCCTCGATCTTGCGTCGCAATACATAGTCATGCGGACGCACGCCGGTCGCAAGCCGAAACAGGCCGGCAAAATGCATCGGGCTGAATCCGGCAGCAGTCGACAGATCGCGCAGCGTCACCTGGTCGGCGAGATGGGCCTCGATGTACAGCACGACCCGCTGCAGCCGCCAAAGCTGCAGCGGCGTTGAAGCGAGTGCCTGTCTGACGTCAGGATCAGGCATATGCCTCAGAGAATGGCGCACGGGCGGGATGTCCTTGCAACGGACGTCTGCAGGTGGGCTGGTCATGATGGCAGGCATTCAGCGTATTGGAAACAGATAATAGTACTATCTGCGTAATGTCTTGCCGCTGCTGGTGCTTGTGCTGTTGCTTGTGCTGGTGCTAACGTTGGTCTCGATGCTGGAGCCGCGCATGCTGACAGTCGATTTCACGCCGAATATCTTTTTATCGATACCGAAAATCAGCGGGCACGTGCAACCAGCACACGATTGCAGCAGACACAGCATGCAATATAGCAATGTGTCGTAGACCAACTCTCGCCGACAATCTGGACAGCGGGAAATTTTTCTGCACCTGTCGATAGTGTGGCCGATTGGCGGCCAGAGATCCACGCTTGGTTGAAACCTGGCGCGCTTCCAGAAAACGACATTTGTAGCAGTCACTCTGTTAGGCGGCGAACATTCAGCGGAGGCAACAGCACGTTAAATGAGCCG
Organism: Herminiimonas sp.; assembly: GCA_043729515.1. GTDB lineage: Bacteria > Pseudomonadota > Gammaproteobacteria > Burkholderiales > Burkholderiaceae_D > JANXSS01. The sequence goes on along the minus strand of JAYTLK010000009.1, from coordinate 17,600 downwards.
TGGACGTTGAAGTGTGGATGTGAGTGCGAGGTGTACGTGGAAGAATTGAAGACGCAAATGGAAACGCACTTCCTGGCCGCCGCCGCACAGACTCAGGCGAGTGGCGACAACACGACCATTCTGCATCTGGAGGCACTCGCCTCCCAATTATTGCCGGTAATTGGCGAAGACAGCTTCCAATCACTGCTCAACCGCAGCCTGCATCTGACAAGTCGGCGGTTTCCGTGGCTGGCAATGGACTTGAAGGAATGGGATCACACCAATCGCTTCTCCGGCCTGCAGGCGAATCTCGATAGCAGGAATCGTACCGAAGCCAGTGCCGCCGGTGCTGTTTTGCTGACCACGTTCGTCGAAACGATGGTGGCTTTGCTTGATGTCCCGATCGTCACCAATGTCTTGCGCACCGCCTGGGGTGACGATATTGCACAGCGCTGGACTGGAATCAACGATGGCAGCATGTCGATGTAAAGCCAAAACCCGACCCTGCCGCTTGTCCGGCATGCTACCTTGAGCCGGAACATCACAATGGCGATTCTGCCGGCATCGATGCCGGTGGATACGCACTCGCTTGGTCACTGCAGAAAGCCACCACGTGAAATACAAGGATTACTATCTCGCACTCGGTGTGGCACGCGACGCCTCGCAGGCCGACATCAAGAAAGCGTACCGAAAGCTCGCCCATCAATATCATCCGGACATCTCGAAAGATCCCGACGGCGAAGAAAAATTCAAGGTGGTTGCCGAAGCCTACAAGACATTGAAGGACCCGGACACGCGCAAGGAATATGACGACCTCGGCATGCAGCGGGCTAACGAGACCTTCACGCCGCCACCGGAATGGCAACAGCAATATGGTGCCGGCGCCGGTGCGTTCGATGACGTGGATCTGTCGGATCTGTTGCGGGCGTTTCGTCAAGGTGATGGCGCTGGCCGTCAGGGGCCGCGTGCCGCCCGTCCCGTCGCTGGCGAGGATTATGAGGTCGCGGTCAACGTGACCCTGGAACAGATTCATGCGGGAAGCGAAACCGACGTTCGCGTCGAACTGCCCGAATACGACGCAAATGGCCTGCCACATCGTGCGATGCGCACGTATCGCATCACGATTCCCCGCAGCGCGGTCGACGGCCAGAAATTGCGGCTCGGCGGCAAGGGCGGTCCGGGCCGTCATGGTGCGGCAGCGGGGGACCTGTATGTCGTGCTGCGCCTGGCGCCCCATCCACGATTTCGCGTCAGCGGTCGTGACCTCTATCTCGACCTGCCGCTGGCGCCCTGGGAAGCCGTGCTGGGCACGACGGTGGAAATTTCCACTCTGGGCGGCAAGGTCGCGCTCGACATCAAGCCGTTCACGATGGCTGGACAAAAGCTGCGACTTGGCAAGCGCGGGCTACCCGCCGCAAGCGAGTCCAGCGGCGACCTTTATGCCGTGGTCCAGATCGTGGTGCCGGCGGCTGCAAGCGATGCCATGAAGGCGCTGTACCAGCAACTCGCGGAGCAATCGGGATTCGATCCGCGCAAGCCTCTTGAAGCAAAGGACAAGTGACCATGGCAACTGCGATGTTGATGCTCCTCGACGACATGAATGTCTGCTCGCTGGAGGAACTGATCGATGTCTCCGGTCTGACCGACGCTGAAGTCGCGCTGTTGGTGGACAGCGGTGTGCTGTTGCCGGTCGATGCAGAAGCCAGCACACTGGTCTTTCATCTGCGATATATCGTCGTTGCCAAGACCGCGCGCCGGCTGCGTGATGATTTCGAACTCGACGGTCACGGGCTAGCGCTGGCACTCACCTTGCTCAGGCGTTTGCGGGAAGCGGAGGCAGATCTGGCCGCGGTTCATGCGCAGTCCGGCAATCCGCACCCGGATCTGGTCGGGCCGCCGGGCGCGACATTGAAATGAACCGCATCCCGGTCGTTTGCCGGTGCGGAGCCGGTCGGCCGTCTGCCTAGTTCGCCTCGTAGTAGCCGGCGACGGCGGTGATTTCCGCAGCGGTCATGTGACGCGCGGTATTGCGCATCTGCAGATGCGCATCATTGTGGCGGGTACCGTTGGCAAAAGCATTCAACTGGGCGACGATGTAGCTGGCCGGTTCCCCGTTCAGGCGTGGCGTCGCCGCATTGGCAGCCCCAGCACCATGGCAGGAGGCGCATGCACCGATGCCGCGCATGGGTGCGCCATTTGTTACCAGCAGGGGCACCGGGGCGGCAGGCAAGCCATTTTCCGGCAGACGCTCTCGTGGCAGGTAGGCATAGTACGCCGCCAGGTCGCGCATGGCCTGATCGTCCAGATGCGCGACCATTGCCGCCATGATTGCATTGCTCCGATGTCCGGTCTTGAAATCGCGCAGCTGTTTGTAGACGGCGGCGTCGACCTGACCTGCCAGATTCGGCGACCCCGCCATGCTCATCCCACGCACGCCGTGGCAGACGGTGCATTGCATCGCCAGCGTCGCGCCGCGCCCGATCGACAAGCCGTCCGCCGGGCGCATCATCTGCGCAGTGATGACGACGTCGCTCGGTAATCTTGCGTTGGAGATCACGCCCGGAGAGTTGCGATACGGCGTGATGACGCCGGCAGCGCTGCAGATCGCCTCCCACAGGCTCGCCGGACGGCCGCTGCCCTGGATTTCAGGAATCCAGACGAAGCCGATGACGGCAGCGGCGACGGCAGTCGCGCCCACGACGCCGACACTGACGGTGGTCCAGCGATTTTTCCAGGACAGCAGGCGTTGTGCGCTCATGGCCGGGCTTTCATCATCACGGCCGGCACCGAGGTCTGCGGTTGCACCAGCAATTGCGCGATCGGGAAGCCGTAATTGGTCAAGGTCAGGCCGATCATCAGTGCCAGCCACAGGCCGAAACCGTTGAGTGCCAGTGGCAAGCGCGTCGGCATGTGCACCGGTTGGCTGAAGCGGAAGGCCGGCAGGGCGGGCGTGCCACCTTCGCCAGCCATCGATCTGCCGCGGCCGACCTGTGCATGCAAGAGGATGTAGACGAACATCAGCCCTGAAACAACCAGCAGCAGGCCACCTGCCAGCGTGATGACCACCGGCACGGCCATCGCCGCAAGCGCCGGGTCGGTGTAGTCGTAATATGCCATGCGACGCGGCATGCCGAGGATGCCGACGTAATGCCAGGGAAAGGTCATCACGATCATGCCGATGAACCAGAGCCAGAGCTGGGTGCGCATCAGCCTGCCGTTCGGCAGCGCGCGACCGGTCAGGTCCGGCCAGAGGTCGTAGGCGATCGCGAAATACATGATCACGATGGCGCCACCGAAAATCAGGTGGAAGTGGCCGGTGATCCACTGCGTGTTGTGGATCGCGAAATCGAGCTGGTAGCTCATGTTGATGAGACCGCCGGCGCCACCGAAGCCGAGCATGATGAAGGAGAAGGCGACTGCCAGCATCATCGGATTTTTCCAGGGCAGGGCGGTGACCCAGCCGAGCAGGCCCCGGCCACCGCGCAGGCGTCCGGCGATTTCAACCGAGGCGCAGATCGTGAACACCGTCAGGAAGGTCGGGATCGACACCATGGCGGTGAAGACCGCATGCACGAACTTGATGCCGGCGCCGACCTGCGGATCCTGGAACAGGTGATGCACGCCGATCGGCATCGAGAACACCAGGAACAGGACGAACGAGATGCGGGCCATGACGTCGCTGTAAAGACGGCCGCCGATGGCGCGCGGCACCAGGGTGTAGAACGCGATGTAGGCCGGCATCAACCAGAAATAGACGATCGCATGCAGCGTCCATGAGAAAAAAATCCGCGCCAGTCCCGCATCGATGGTGGCGGTAAGTCCGACCGCCGCGGGCAGGATCTGGAACAGGATTTCAATTGCCGCGCCGAGCGAGGTCCAGGCCCAGAGATAGGCGCCGGCCACATTGGCGAACATCGGCAGCGGAACCGGCGCGCCGGGATTGGCTTTTTTCCAGGCATGCAGATTGATCGACATCAGCGCCACCCAGATCCACGAGCCGATCACCACCAGCACGATGCCGAGATAGAAGAACGGATTGCCGATCATCGGCGGATAGAAGGTGTACAGCACGGAAGCCAGTCCCATCGACACCGGCACCATGGCGCAGACGGTGCCCAGCACCACCAGGATGAAACCGGCCCAGGCCCAGCGCAGGCCGATCAGCGGCTGTTTCAACGACAGGCCGACGATGGCATAACCGAATCCCATGGCGACCAGGGTCGGGAACACGTATCCCATGGCCGAGCCGTGGGCGGTGACGGAGCGGTAATACAGATCCGGATTGCCGAGCCAGGCATGCAGCGGACTGCGGATCCACATCTGCCATTCGCCCAGCAGGAGCGCGCCGACGAAGGCGATGAAAGCGATCCAGAAATGCGCCAGTACCAGGCGACGGCTTCGCTCATTCAACACAGGATTGCCTCGCAACGTTGTTTGCCTGCCGGAAGAACGTCGCCTTGTCGATCACGCGTACGTGAGCCCACATCGCCGCATGGCCGATGCCACAGTATTCATGGCACGGCATGACCAGATCGGCCGGCTTGCGGAACGATCCCCTCGCCACCGATATGTAGCCCGGCACCAGCATGACGTTGATGTTGGTCTGGGCGATGCTGAAGCCGTGCACGACATCGGCGCTGGTCACGCGAAAACGCACCGGCGTCTCGGCCGGTACCAGGATGCATTGCGGCGTGAAGGAATACTGGTTGCCGACCATGCGCACCGTTACGCTGCCATCGGTCTCGGCCGCGGTGCCGAGGTTGTTCTCGATGAATTCGCCGGACAGATGCAGCCGGCTCGGGTCGACCGCCTCGACTCTTGCCGCCGGCATGGTGGCGTAGTGCAGGCTCATGTAGATCATCATTCCGAGCAACAGGACGATGATGGCGATGACGGCTGCCGACCAGCGCAGTTCGGCGCGGGCAGCGGCATCGCCGTCCTGCGGCGCAGCAGCGCCGGGATGATCAGGCGGCAGGGTCGGTGCAGGTGGCATCGTCATCCTCAGGTGCGCGGCAGAAAGACCAGCAGGTAGAAGGCAAACCACATCGCCATCACCAGGGCGACGGCGACACCGGCCACCGCGAGCGCGCCTGCCGGCCCGCGGCTGACGATGGCGTCAACGCGGGCCTGCTCGTTCGATGCCGGTGATTCATCGGAAGGTTCCATGATCATGCGTGCTGTTCCTGTCGATCAGTCGAGGGTTGCGGAGCGCAAGGCATTGGCTTCGGCGGCCGTTACCGGCGCGCCATGATTGCCCCATGCCGTGCGAATGAAGGTGACGACTGCCGCCACCTCGATGTCGGAGAGGGATTGCGCGAAGGGCGGCATGCCATAAGGCATTGGATTTTTTTGCGTACCGGGTGGATAGCCGCCATTGAGGACCATCCGGATCGGGTTGACCGCCGAGGTCATTTCGATCGACTGGTTGTTGGCCAGTGGCGGATAGTGCGGCAGCTTGCCCTTGCCCTGGTCGCCGTGGCAGGAGGCGCATTGCGCAGTGAAGATGCGGCTGCCCAGCGCCGATTGCGCTGACTGCGCCGCCACGGCAGTCTTCGGCGCTTGACGTGCCGGCTCGGGCATGACTGCCGACTGGCCCGGCAAATCTTTCAGATAAACCGCCATCGAACGGATGTCCTGATCCGACAGATACTGCAGGCTGTTGTAAGTGACCTCCGCCATCGGTCCGTAGACCGCGCCACGATTGGATACACCCGTTTGCAACAGGTCCATGATGTCCTTGATCGCCCAGTCGCCCAGGCCGGCTTCCTTGTTCGAAGTCAGTGAAGGCGCATACCAGTTCTGCATCGGTATCAGGCCGCCTTCGAATGCCTTTGCTTCCGAGGAGCCGCCCAACGCATTGATGGGTGTATGGCACATGGTGCAATGACCCAGGCCCTGCACCAGTTCCGCACCGCGATTCCATTCGACCGTCTTGCCCTTGTCGGCCTTGTATTCACCTTCCTTGAAATACAGCGTACGCCAGCCGATCAGCAGGCTGCGGTTGTTGTAGGGGAAGCGCAGCTCGTGCGGGCGGTTCGCCTGGCGCACCGGTGGCACCGAGCGCAGATAGGCAAAGATCGCATCCGAATCGCCGCGGGTGATCTTCGTGTACGACGCGAACGGCATTGCCGGATAGAGCGGCGAGCCATCGCGCGAACGGCCGGTGTGCATCATGGTGTAGAACTCGGCCGGGGTCCAGGTGCCGATGCCGGTGGCGCGGTCGGGCGTGATGTTGGGCGAGTACAGCGTGCCGAAGGGTGTGGGCATCGGCCGATTGCCGGAGAAGATGCGGGTGCCGGGGACGGTATGACAGGCGATGCAGTCGCCGGCACGTGCGAGGTAGCGACCGCGTTCGACCTGCGACTGCGGGGGCGCGTTGCGAGATGCCGTTGTCGGCGGGGTGAGATTCTGGCCGCAGGCGAAGGTCGTCGCCGCTAGCATCACGGCGCCGGACAGCAGCGCGCTGACCCATCGTCCGACGTGCGATGGTTCAACAGGCATGGCGAGGGACCGGATCATGGTTGGCTTCCGCATGCCATCGGCAAATGCATCCGCGAGGCGACCGGCCCCGCAGCCGAGGCTGGTCGCACGCCTGGCGTGACGGGCTGCGCGGCCAGCCATGCCGATACGGCGGCAACCTGCGGTTCGGTAAGACTGGAGGCCACGTATTGCATGCAGTCCGGTGCAATCGCGGTACGGGTGCCATAACGCCAGGCGCCGAGCTGGGCGCTGATGTAGTCCGCCCGCAGCCCCAGCAGGCCGGGAATGCCTGGCGATCTGCCACCGAGGTCGGCGCCATGGCACGAGACACAGGCCGGGACGGTCTTTGTGCCGACACCGCGATGGACGATCTCGTCTCCCATCGCCAGCAGTTGCGCCGATTCCGGCAAGGCAGGTGAGGTGGACACTGGAGCGGGAACGTCCTGTGCCGCGAAGTACTCCGCCATTTTTTGCAAGTAGGGGTCCGGCAGGTATGCCAGCAGGTAGTTCATCGGCGCGTACTTGCGACTGCCGTTACGAAATGCGACCAACTGGTTGTACAGGTATCCTGCGGGCTTGCCGGCAAGGCGCGGGAAGTAGGCTTTGTCGATCCCACGGCCTTGTTGCCCATGGCAGGAGACGCACGCCTGCAGTCGCTCATTCATCGAGTCTTCAATTTTCTGCGTCGGCGCCGATTCAATGCCGGCGGCACTGGCCGCGCCGCAACAGGCGACTGCAAGAAAAACGGCGATGCGCCGCATCATGATTTCGCGAAATGGCATGTTGCCTTTGTAATATTCGTATTGCGGCAAGTCGTCGCGAACTCGTCCGGAAAATCGCTGGAACAGTGTATTTGCAGTTGCCAGGCAGCTCATGCGCTTCCTGCAATGTATAAGGCCAGGCGCATGGGTGTCTTTCGAAATTGAACGATCTTCGGTTGCCAGGCTTCAACTGCTGGATTCAGAAATGCATCAAGCTGGCGCTTGAATGGTTAGCCCTGGCCGACCGGTGCAACGGCATTGTCGTGTTCATGCACGTGCGACGGCGTCATGGCCGATTCTTGTCGAAGGGTCCGGCGGATGCGGGATGCATCCGTGCACGCCGGTTTCTGCGTGAACGTATCTTCCAGCGCAGGGCAATATCCATCCAGATCGGTCCGACGGATAAAAGAGCCAGCGCGGCGGACAAAAAAATGGTGGCGCCATATCCGACGGTCTTGAAACCGAGTGCGCCGGTCAGCGCGCCGGCGAGAAACGCGCCGATCAGCCGCGCATGCATGCCGAGCTTGTCTCGATTTGCGCGAACGGCCAGTTGCGGCAGGTTGCGGCGATTGACATAGACCAGCTTGCCCAGCTCGATGCCGAGGTCGGTCGTCATGCCGGTGAGGTGCGTGGTGCGGATGACGGCGCCCGACACTTTCGTGACGATCGCATTTTGCAAGCCCATGATGAAACACAGCAGCAGCACCGTCACCGGCGCCAGCAAGTCGGGCATCGCCGTCAGATAGGTGCCGGCCACGCCGAATAGCAGCAACAGTGCCGCTTCGAACAGCAGGCTCAGGGCATACCGGCTGCGCAGACGGCGCCGCCGCGCCAGGTTGATCAGCACCGCGGTGGTGGCCGCGCCGCTGACGAATGCGATCCACGCAGCCGCGGCTGCCAGGGCGGCGGCAAACTCGCCCAGCGCCAGATGATCGGCCAGGGCGGAGACGATCCCGGTCACGTGCGAGGTGTACTGGCCGATGGCCAGGAAGCCGCCTGCATTGACCGCGCCGCCGATGAACGCCAGCATGATGCCCAGGCGGAGGTCGGCTTCCGCAGTGCGCCGCACCGCGCTGATCCTGTAAAAATAACCGAGCATCTGCGTATTACGCCGCACGACGCCGCACATTTTTGCCAGTCGATGCAGCACGGACTGGCGCATGGCATTTGAAAGAACGGGCTGCGGGGTTCCGCTGGCTTGAATGATCAGCAATGCCGGCAGCCGGAATCATGTTTAATCGAACATGGTGCCGCTGGTGCAGGCAAAAGTCTTGACGAAGAAATTGAATAATGAAACGCCTGGCTGGCTGGCCAGATAGGCCGTGACGCGGCCGGCGATGACATCCAGGGTTTCGCCTTCCGACAAACACGTTTCCCATCCATCGGCACGCATCTGGTCCGCGATCAGGCAATCGTCACTGGATGTCTGCTGCTTGACCATGTGCCGCAACAGCCGGGCGGCCTGGTCGGTGGAGATCGGTCGATTCATCTTCAGCGCCAGGATGAACTCCACGAGTTCAGGAATATCTTCCTGGCGCGTGATGCGCACGGCTTCCTGTTCCGAAAGGTGGCCCTCGACAGTCGACTGGCCAGCAAGGTTGATCGGTTCACCTTCGTTCGGCTTTACTTCGTTCGGCTTTACTTCGTTCATTCACTGCTCCAGAAAATGATGGCACCTGCCGATGGACCCGACAGGCAAACGGTGGCGCAGGCGTGGATTGCACTCTGCGCCGGCGCTCCCTTCAGGCCTCGATGATAACCTTCAGCGCGCCGGTATCGGCTGCATGATCGAAGGTTTCATAAGCCTGCAGGAACTGATCGAACTTGAACCGGTGGGTAATCAGGCGAACCGGATCGATTTTTCTGGACAGCACGGTCTTCAACAGCATCGGCGTGGAAACCGTATCCACCAGCCGCGTGGTAATGGCGATGTTCTTCGCCCAGAGGCGCTCCAGATGCAGTTCCGCGACCTGTCCATGAACGCCGATATTGGCCACGATGCCGCCGGGTCCGACGATGTCCTGGCACAGCAGGAACGTGGCAGGAATACCGACGGCCTCGATGGCAGTGTCGACTCCGCGACCCTCCGTCAACGCCATGACCGCCGCCGCCGTGTCGCCTGCCGTACTGTTGACGGTGTGCGTGGCGCCGAACTTGCGGGCAATGTCGAGTCGCCCCTCATCCAGATCGATCATGATGATCTGCGCCGGCGAGTAGAGTTGCGCCGTCAGCAGCGTTGCCAGGCCGATCGGCCCGGCGCCGACGATGGCCACCGACGCGCCGGGCGCCACCTTGCCGTTCAGGACACCGCACTCGAAACCAGTCGGCAGGATATCGCTCAGCATGACCATCGCTTCCTCGTCCACGCCATCCGGCAGGCGATAGAGGCTGGTTTCCGCATGGGGCGTGCGAACGTATTCTGCTTGCGTACCGTCGATGGTGTTGCCGAGTATCCAGCCACCCGTGGTGCAATGGGAGAACATGCCGCGACGGCAATATTCACATTTGCCGCAGGATGAAATGCAGGAGATCAGGACCCGGTCGCCGCTCTTGAGGGAGGTGACTGCCGGCCCGATGGCCTCGATGACACCGATGCCTTCATGGCCCAGGATAGTTCCCGGCTTGCAAGTAGCGACATCGCCGCGCAGAATGTGCAGGTCGGTGCCGCAGATGGTGGTCTTGAGGATGCGGACAATGGCATCGCCGGGGGCCTTGATTTCCGGCATCGGGCGGTCTTCCAGCGCTTTTACGCCTGGCCCCTGATAGACGAGGGCTTTCATGGAAGCCTTGCAAATCGGGATGCTGCTGATACTGCGGCGGGTTGGACGAACGAATCTGACATGATTTTCCCTCACAAGAATTGCTGGACCAGGCCCACGTCGCCGAAAATGGCACATGGGAATCTATGTCCGAGCACGCTAGCGATGAAAGATTCACGTGTATTTCAAAAACGCTGGATCGTGACACCTTGTCACCCGAGCGCAGGTCAATCACCTGAATCCCACAACGGGGCTCGGCCTGGCGTGCCGGCAGGATGGCTTCCGGCAGCAGGCCGCCGAAGGTCTTGTTGCGGCGTGGGCGTGACAGCCCGATCAAGGTGTAATCCCCTTGAAAGCTCAGCCCGCGCATGTAACCGGCGCAAAACGCCTCCGGCATGAACCGTCCGGCCTGCAGGTCGACGTAGCCGAATTTCTCCGGTGCCGGAATTGCATGCCGGGCATTTTGCGCTGCCAGTTCAAATTCGTCAGGCAATCATCATGGCATCAGGCAATGTGAAATAGCGGATGCATGAGCCAATTGCCGGGATTGATCCACTGGCAAATCGGCGTCGTTATCGAATCAATCCATGCATTTTTTCAAAAACAAACTTTTTCTTTGGCAATAACGTCCTGATGCAGGGTGGATTGCGTAATGTCAAAAAGTCATTACTCAATCCTTACATGCTTCGAACCCGTGGCATGTCAGCAATTGCCTCGGAATAGTGCACTCCATGAAAACTGTGGAAGGCAGTTGCCGGATGGGCCCGTTTTGCGCTGCGTACGACGCGACATTCAATCGATCCTCACCAAAGGAAAAACCATGATTCTGAAAAAAATGACTTTTGCATTCTTGATTGCAGGATCAAGTATTTCGGTCGCACATGCGCTGGAAGCAGCCCCTGCAGAGACTGCGGCAGGCAAACAAAGCATGAGCGCATCAAATGACAAACCGGCGCAAACGGCTGCCATCACCAAGATGGTCTCCCCAGGGAAAAGCCGCGAGCAGGTCATTGCTGAATTGCTCCAGGCCAAGAAAGACGGCAGTTATGTCGTCGTTCCTGAAGCGTATCCGGAATCGTTTTATTACCGGGCTTCCCGGTAATCAATCGACTGGTCAATTGATGTCGCTGCAGCGGCATGCAATGTGCCCGCAGGTCATTTCGAGGGCGGGCAGATCGCAGGCAAGGGTGCACCGGTCACTGATTGCCGTCGATGCTGCCCGATCGATCCGCATCCACCAAGATGCCGACGGATTCACGCAGCGGTTCGACACATCTTTCTTACGTTCATGGGATGAACGGCGGGTCGCGATTCGCGCCGTGCTGCATGGCGTTGGCGAAATGGCAAACCACGCTATGATGCCGGGGCCGATTTCCCCAACCTGAACGGAGCCGCCCGATGAATCGCATTTTCTCCACCATGGCATTCGCCTTTGCTGCCACGGCCGGGGCCACCGCACTGACCTGCGGGCCGGCCGCAGCAGCAGACGACCGCCTGCGCGCTGCCATTGCAGACGTCAACCGCACGCCCGCCAACGTTGCGCGCGATCCGGCACGCCATCCCTATGACACCTTGCATTTCTTTGGCATCACGCCAGCAATGACCGTGGTCGAGATAGCACCTGGGGGTGGCTGGTACACCGAGATCCTGGCGCCGTATTTGAAAGCCGACGGCAAACTGATTGCTGCCGGACCGGATCCGAAATCGGCCGATGAAGGCGAACGCAAGGCTGCGCTGAGGATGGCGGCGAAATATGCCGCCGATCCGGCACGGTTCGGCAAGGTCGCACCGGGGGTATTCTCGCCGCCGGCAAATGTCGCGATTGCGCCGCCCGGCGCCGCCGACATGGTGCTGACGTTTCGGAATGTCCACAACTGGATTGCCGAACTCGACGACAAAGGCATGAAGAACGCTTTTGCCGCCATGTTCGCAGCATTGAAGCCAGGTGGAGTGCTGGGCGTCGTCGAGCACCGCTTGCCGGAGAATCGGCCGCAGGACGCTACTGCCAGCACGGGCTATGTTCACGCTTCTTATGTGATCAAACTGGCTGAGGGCGCCGGTTTCAAGCTCGCGGCGCAATCGGAGATCAACGCCAATCCGAAAGACAATGCCGATCATCCGAACGGCGTCTGGGCCTTGCCGCCATCCTTTGCCAACAAGGACAAGGACCGAGCCGCCTTTGCCGCCATCGGTGAAAGCGATCGCATGACGCTCAAGTTCGTCAAGCCGAAATAAGCGCTCTGGGATCGGGTCGCGTTTAACCAAGGCCATTTGGCCGCACCCGACGAAGCTTGTCCCATCGCAGGATGAGACCGACGCACATCGCGATAATCCTCTTCTGGCTGTAACACCCCACAGCCAACGCGCCGCATCCTGTCATGGATCGGCGCATTCGTTTCATTTGCTGGTCACCCTGGCATTTCTTTCCCATCAGAGTCGTAATCCGATTCGTCCTCATCGACGCGCTGCATCGACGTGTTCACGACGCATTCACTGGCGCACATCGGTGCGGCAATGCGCTGTGAATCTGCATGTTTGCGAGTTTTGTTGATAGAAACCGCCTTCGTTATTGCGCACTGCGCTACGGAGCACCGATTTCAGAAAACTGCACTTTCCTTACGCTAGATCAAATCCGACCGCGACCACGCGGCCAATGAGATTGACTACGGCGCCATGTCTCAATGCGGCAAGCGTCGCCGCTTTAGCAGCGTAGCAAGTCCGGAGTGCAGCAGGCCGGCCGCTTTGCCGGGCTGCAGACCATACGAGGGATTCAATGATGAAGTCTAATCTTCTGCGCGCCATATCGGCGAGCTTCCTGCTCGTCTTGCTCGGCGCTTGCGGCGCTGGGAAAGAGAGCGATCTGGCCGGGCTGTCCAGCGGTGTCACGGCAGTCGGCGTGGTACCGGTTGCAGCGGTGAGCGCCGGCGCCACCGTGGGAACGAGCGGGAGCAGTGTCTCGCCGGCTGCGCCGACGGTCAGCACCGTCACGCCGGCGCCGGGCGCCAACCCGGGCAATGCCGCCAGGCCGCCGGTTCCGGGGATGCCTCCCGCGCCACCGCTGCCGCCGCCATTGCCGAAAGCCGCCGAAGCGGCGCGCTTTCTGACGCAGGCGACCTTTGGTCCGACCGACAAGCATATTGCCGACGTCACCAATCTCGGCTACGCGAAATGGATCGATCAGCAAATGAGCCCGACCATCGCGCCGCCGCAAGCGAAATTCCTTGCCTCTATCCAGGCTGCCTTGGCCGCATGTGGCAAGGAGTGCCGTCAATACAGCCTGCCGCGCTTCAGCACCTTCCTGACGCCATTCTGGCAGCAGGCAGTGCAAGCCGATAACCAGCTGCAGTTGCGTACCGCTTTTGCGCTGTCGCAGATCTTCGTGGTGTCACTCAACAGCGAGAATTTCGGTGCCTTTCCATTTGCAATCAATGCGTATTACGACATGCTCGTCAACGACGCCTTCGGCAATTTCCGCAAGTTGATGGAAGACGTCACGCTGCAGCCGGCAATGGGCCTCTATCTGACCTATGCCGGCAATGCGAAGGAAACTGCGACCAGCCATCCGGATGAAAACTATGCCCGTGAATTCATGCAGCTCTTCACCATCGGCTTGAATGAACTGAATCTCGACGGGACCGAAAAACGATTGAACGGCGCACTCATCCCCACCTATACCCAGGCCGATGTGAACGGTCTGGCGAAGGTGTTCACCGGCTGGAGTTTCAACGGACCGGATCAAAGCCAGGCGCTCTGGTACCACTGCTGCGATGCTGATCTGATCCTCGCTGCAACCACGACGCCGATGCAGATGTTCGAGCCTTATCATTCCGTATCCGAGAAAAAATTCCTCGGCGTGACGATCCCGGCAGGGGCCAAGCCGGATGGAAAAGCCGACCTGAAAATTGCGCTCGACCGGATCTTCGCCCATCCGAATGTCGGCCCCTTCATCGGCCGTCAGCTGATTCAGCGACTCGTAACCAGCAATCCCACCCCGGCCTACATAGCACGCGTGGCGGGTGCATTCAATGACAACGGCGCTGGTGTGCGCGGCGACATGAGGGCAGTCATTCAAGCGATCCTGCTCGATCCGGAAGCGCGCAGTGCGCAAAGCGCCGCCAGACCAGGTTTCGGCAAGCTGCGCGAACCGGTGTTGCGCCTGTCGAACTGGATGCGGTCCTTCAACATGCAGGCCGCGCCTGGCGGCAGTTTTGCGATCGGCAGCACAAGTGACCCGGCGTTTGCACTTAATCAGACGCCGATGGCGGCAAGCTCTGTCTTCAACTTCTATTCGCCATCCTACGTCGCGCAAGGGTCGCCGTTGGCAATGGCCGGGTTGAAGTCGCCCGAGATGCAACTCGTCTCGGAAGTGTCGGTTGCCGGTAGCGCGAATTTCCTGCTGTCGGTCCTGCAGGGCGGCTTCGATCCATTTACCGACCCGGTCACCAGGGTCTTCAGCTACCGTTTGCAGCCGAATTACACACCGGAGCTGGCTGTCGCTGCCGATGCGGCAGCGCTGGTCGATCGCATCGACCTGAAGCTGAGCTATGGCGCCATGCCGGCGGAGTTGAAGTCGATCATCGTTGCCGCGGTGCAGTCGATACCGATTCCCGCCATTGGCGCAGCGGCCATGGCGGAGTCGAAGTTGAATCGCGTGAAACTGGCCATCTACATGACCTTGATCACCCCCGAATATCTCAGCCAAAGGTAGGACCGCGACCATGACCAATTCCATTAATGCATCCCGCCGCGCGCTGCTGCGCCATGTGTCGGCGCTCTCTGCGCTGGGCGTCGGCATGCCACTGGCCCTGAATCTCGCGGCGATCGGCGCTGCTGCCGCGCAGACGGCACCTGGCGCCATCAAGGATTACAAAGCCGTCGTCTGTCTCTTTCTGGCTGGCGGAAATGATGCCCACAACACCGTGCTGGCGACCGACCCGACATCGCTGGCGAGTTACAACCTGCACCGTGGCAGCGGCACGCCGCAATCGATCGCCTTGAATCCGGCGGCCATGCTCCCGATCACGCCAGCCACGCCGCAGAGCGGGCGTTCATTCGCGCTGCATCCGAACCTCGGCCCGTTGCGTGATCTGTTCAACCAGGGCCGACTCGGGATCGTTGCCAACGTCGGTACGTTACTGGTGCCGATCAGCAAAGCACAGTTTAGCAGCACACCGCAGCCGCCCGCGCTCCTCAGCCACAACGATCAATCCGTCCAATGGCAATGCAGGCAAGGCATTGCAGGCTGGGGCAACAGGATGGGTGAATTGCTGATGTCGGCCAATGGTACCGAATTGATGACCTGCATTTCGCACGGCGGGAATTCGACCTTCCTGGCTGGTGACCGGCCGCCACAGGTGCAGATCAACAGCAACGGCATGACGCCCTTGAGCGCGCCCCTGCTGGCGAACCTTTTCGGCTCGACCACTGCGCCGGCCAGTATCCGGGATCTGTTGACCCGGAGCCGCACGGAGCCATTTGCGGCCAGTCAGACCGCCGTCGTCAATCGGCTCATCGAAGCGCAGGCGCTGTTTCAGCGCAGCCTGCTGCCGGCCGGCGCGGGTGGTGTCGCCAATCCGCCAGCCGGCTCCGGCCTTGGTGCCGTGCTGCAGAACATTGCGCGCGTGATTGGTGGCCATACCATCGCAAACGTGCGCCGGCAGGTTTTCTTCGCGGCGATCGGCGGCTTTGATAATCACGATAAGTTGCTGGTCAATCACGGTGCGCTGATGACGCAGCTTGCTGTCGCCCTGCAGTACTTCGACGACGTGCTAGGTGCGTTGAACATGCGAGACAACGTGACCCTGTTCACGGCCTCGGAATTTGGCCGGACCCTGGCGAACAACGGTTCCGGCTCGGACCACGGTTGGGGAGGCCATCATTTCGTGATGGGTGGCGCAGTCAAGGGCGGCGATATCTATGGCCGTTATCCGATCCTTGGATCGGACACACCCGATGACTTCGGGCAGGGGCGCTTGTTGCCGGCTGTTTCAGTCGATCAGATGGGATCGACGATTGCGCGCTGGTTCGGCTTGAGCGAGTCGCAACTCGACGATGTGTTTCCGTATCTACGCAATTTTGGCAGCAGCCGCAATCTCGGCTTCATGAAAGTCTGAAGGCATGATCGCGGCAGCCGGTGGCGCAGGTTTCCGCGATCATCGGCAAATCACCGCTGTTCGGCATCCTGGAACGCCATCAACGCTTGATAGATGATTTCCTGCTGTTCCTCGAAGGTCATGCCGAACTGCGACTGCCGGCCCCATTGCGCCGCTGCAGACGCACGCGTCTCGGTGACCGTCACGGCGACTGCCGCGCCGGCCGCCAGTGCGGCAGTCGCAGCCGACATTGCTGCCGAGGCAGAAGTTGAATCCTGGTAGAACGCAATCATGTCGGTCATCATGTGCTCGCATGTCAATAATGTTGCTGCAGATTAACATTAACTTTTGCAGAATTCTGTGCGTTTATGCAAAGGATTGTTAAGCGACGATTGATGTCGGTTCAAACATGATCTCGGCTACGATTGAGTTGCTTAAAAATAACATATTGCGCACGGGAGGATGGGGTTTCGGGCCAGCCGACGAATGCGCTTTACTGTTGACAAGTCGTACACGTTTCGAAGCCACCCATCGGCACTTCCGCCATGCAGAGGAGAGGCGCGGCCGGGCACGGTCGAGCGAACCAGATCAGTGACTGCGCGGCGCTGCTGAACGTTCGTCGGTGCGGGTGACCTTGTCGAACAGCGGCTTTTCGCCCGGTGTTTCATCATCGTCGTCGACGGCATCACCGTCTGCCAGCGCAGCGATTTCGGCGTCAGGATCGGCCTGGGAGAGAGCGTTGCCGGCGGCATCAAGGTCACCGGCTGCCACGTATTCCACATCTGCCACAGCTTCCAGGGCAGGGTCGGCATAAGGCGCGGCATCAGGGTCGTTTTCCGGATCGATGTCGCCATCCGGCTCGTCGGCGATCGATTCGATGCGGTCGAAACCGATGTCGCCATCCATGATGACGTCGCCGCTGCGCCCGGTCGTGGTGTCTTCGCCGGTCTTGCCGGAGTCGGAGGTGTCGTCGCCTGCAGGCAGCACTCGGGTGTCGGCATCCTCATTGGTGCCGCGGTCCAGCCCGAGATCACCGTCGTCCACCGCCTGATAGCCGCCCTGGACATCGCTGCCGGTATCGGACAAATCGCTCGGGCCAAGTGCGTCGGTGCCGTGGCCGATACCCAGCTGACGGTCCGGCTCGGGTTGGAATTCGGGGTCAAGCGTGCTTGAAGGCATGGCGTATCCTTGGTCTGGTAACTGCGTTTATGGTGCCGCCTCCGCGACGAGGCACCGTCGTGTTTTGCAAATGTCGATAACGGTGAGATTTGCCAGCGGCTCTGCAATTTCTTTCGATCTCTTGCGGACGGCAACGTGTTTGCTGACAGCGAACCCTGTCAGGCATCGTTCATTTGCATAGTGGTCATTTTGACGAGAAAGGTTCCTTGCAAAACGCTGCAAGGCTGGTGCCAAGTTACACTTCTGCCACTGTTCGATTCGATCCATCAGCCGCCCATGCGACGAAGGCATTCATGACCAAGGCACGCACCAGCTCCAATGATGCACCGACAGCCGGCGTGACATTGCCC
>JAYTLK010000008.1:0-8703 GCA_043729515.1 Herminiimonas sp. | reverse complement strand
TCGTAATAGGTAGCATCGGTCGATCGCCGGGCAATCTGCAACTGATCCAGTGCCGGCTGCGTATTGCCGTCAAGCGCATAAGCTTCCGCCAGTGCCATGTGCTGCAAGGTCATGCGGCCCTGCGCCGCGTAGGTTTTCGCCAGCCGCTCCTGCAGTTTCGGATCTTGCCGATACAGCTGCGTCTGGTCGCGCAGATAGGCAATTGCATCACCGATCCGGCCGGCGGCGATCAGCGCATCGGCATACTGCATCGCGATGCCACGCGAGAGTGGAAACGCCTGACGTCCGGCATCGGCCTCCCGTACCGCGTCGGCCGGCGCACCGCTGGCCAGCTTGATGTCGATCGCCAGGTTTTCAAAGATCGCATTGTTGGCTGCGACCTTGGTTGGGCCGGATGAATGCGCTGCCAGGTTGCGCGCTTCCTGCAGCAGTTTTTGCGCGCGATCGGGCGCCCGCTGGCGCAGTGCCACGAAGGCCAGTCCATATTTGCCAGCGATCGCTTGCGGTGAATTCGACAGCTGCGCCTGTTCCTCGAAGATGACGATCGCATCCCGCAGCCCCTGGGTCGAATTGTCCTGCAGCACCCGCATGCGGGCCCGCACCAACTGGAAGTCGAGGCTATCGATACGCTGCTTGTAGCGTTGGCTGCCGATTCGCGCCTGAATATCGGCGATGCGTTCGGAAGTCAGAGGGTGCGAGCGCAGAAACGACGGCGCGACATCGTTGTAGGTGCGGCTGGCAGTTTGCAGGCGGCCGAAGAACGCCACCATGCCGGAGGTGTCGAAATTCGTCTGCTGCAGTACTTGCAGGCCGACCCGATCGGCTTCACGCTCGGCATCGCGGCTGAAGTTGAGCTGGCGCTGGATCGCCAGACCTTCCATGCCCAGCAGCAGGGCCGCCGGCGCATCGCTGGAGCCGCCACCGGCTTTCGACGCCAGGACCGCGAGCAGGGCCCCGGCCAGTGGTAGCAACGCATCCTGGCGCTGTTTGCCCAGCATGCGGGCGATGTGACGCTGCGCCACGTGGCCGATTTCATGCGCCACCACCGATGCCAATTCCGATTCGGTTTGCGCCGCCAGCACCAGACCCGAGTGTACGGCGATGAAGCCGCCTGGCAGCGCGAAGGCATTCAGGATCGGATCACGCACGGCGAAGAAGAAATAATCGAACGCCGCTTCGCCACGGGCCTCGGGCCGGGCGGCGACGAGTGTGGCGCCGAAATTGTTCAGGTATTCGAGGATGGGGGCGTCATCGAGGTAGTCCGGATCACGTCGGATTTCCTGCATGATCTTGTCGCCCAGCTTGCGCTCGGCCAGGGGGGAAAGTTCTTCGCGGTCGGTGTCGCCCAGGGTCGGAAGGGATTGGGCGGCTACGATTCCGGCAGCGCAACCAACTGCCACGAAAACAACCACCAATACTTTCCGAATCCACCTTGACGGTGCAGTCAATGTCCTCATGGACTCGGATTGTACGACCTGTATTGACTTGGAGGGTGAGCGAAACAGCATTTCACAGCAGGCGAAAAGCAGAAAAGCCGCTTGATGCAAGCGGCTTTTAATTGAAAACCGTTAAAAAACGGAGATTTACAGTCTGCAAGATGCTGGGACGTACTTGCCTGCCAATGTACCTTGGGTACCGGTTACTGCACCAGTAGACGCAGCAGAGATGCAATTCCAGGTGATGCTACCGCCAGTGGGCGGCACGCCAACACTCAGGGCACTGCCGGTTTGGCCACCATCACGCGGCGAAAGTACCAGTGTATTCGATCCAGTTGCAGCCACTTTCGGTTTGTAGGTAATCGTGATCTCGCCAGTTGTCGGGGAAATGGCGACACCGCTGACACTGTCGGTCGCGGCAGGTAGTGTCCAGCCTTGTGCGAATGCGGAACCGGATGAAGCATTTTCTGCAACTGCAGTTTTCGCCGATGCAGCGAGCGACAAACCTTCAGTAACTTTTGCGCGAACGATATAGTCTTGGTAAGCAGGCAATGCGATCGCCGCAAGGACTCCAATGATCGCTACCACGATCATCAATTCAATCAAAGTAAAACCACGCTGCGCCGCCGCTTTAATCCGTGCTGATTTCATGTTAGCTCCGATAGTTTGGTTACAGATATTTGTAACTGTCGGTATCTACGCATAATCGGTGCCACCGCATTTGCTTCGTTTTTCGGTTCATTCTTCGTTTCCTGGATAGTTTCTGGAGAACATGGTCTCCATTTCTGTCAACGCGCTAATGATTGCTGAAAAAAAACGTCAATAATTAGGATGCAATGACAAAATCCCGCCCGCTGTAGTTAGCGCAAAGATTGCCATTAGCCCTAATCTTTCTGTTTGACACTAATTCTGGTGCTAATCACGGTGACCGATAGTTACCCTAAGGAATCTTAGGGGAAACAACATGGCTTCTGCGACCCGATTGGTGACCATGATTACAAGCTTCTGCCTTTTGCAAGCCGCGCCACAGGCATTCGCAAGGCAACCCGACATGCAGGCACTGCTTGCCCCTCAACTGTGCATGCAACTAGGCGGCCCGCTGCCCTGCCACATGGCGCAACCCGGCCCCTGGACCTACAAGACGGGCGATGCGACATTTCCCAGTGAAGCGGCGGCCTACGCCCACATGCTCGACATTTACGGCCCGGCATCCATTTTCGCCCTGGCATACCGCTGGGGCAAGGTCAACCCGAACCCAGGCACGCCGGAACAGATGCGCTCATTCGAAACGATGGGCTGGAAGATGTATTTCCGCGAATGCAGCGGACAAATCGATGCGCCGTGTGAAGAATTTCCACGCTTTACGGGTTATCAGCGTGTGCGTGATGTCGCTTGTCCGGCAGGACATGTCTTCAGCAGCGACGCGGCGTCGCCTTATTGCATCCCGGGCGATGCCGCGCGCGCTTTCACGCAGGCTGCAACGAGCCCGGTCGCTGCGGGAGCCAGGCTTACAACCAGCGCCGGTGCGCGTCCCGGACTGCCGCGCTAGGCTCGCGCTCTCCGAAAAACACGCAGCCCGGTGCTATGATTCCGGCGCAGCCAGGTCGGCCCGACCGGCATGCCCATTGCATCTGGAATCGCGCCATGACCGACCCATCCGCTCCTCCCTTCGCACCAGGCGCGACCGCCGCGTCGTCCGCGCCGTCCGCGTCATTGGTCAGCGGCCCGTCCGAGCACCTGACCCACTTCGACGCCACCGGCCAGGCCCACATGGTCGATGTCGGCACCAAGGCTGACACGCATCGCATCGCCATCGCTGCCGGCACGATCCGCATGCAATCCGCGACACTGGCCCGCATTACCGGCGGCACCGCGAAAAAAGGCGACGTGCTCGGCATCGCGCGCATCGCCGCCATCATGGCCGCCAAGCGCACCAGCGACCTGATTCCCTTGTGTCATCCGCTTGCGATCACCAAGGTCGCCGTCGATTTTACGGTCGACCAGGCTGCCTGCGCCGTGCATTGCACTGCCCAGGTCGATACCCACGGCAAGACCGGCGTCGAGATGGAAGCGCTGACGGCAGTGCAGATCGGCTTGCTGACGATCTATGACATGTGCAAGGCGGTGGACCGGGGAATGGTGATGACGGATGTGCGGGTGCTGGAGAAGCATGGGGGAAAATCGGGCGATTGGGTAGCTGGCTAGAGAGACCGCATTCAGGCTTCCGTCGGGACATGCAGCACTGGATGCCAAATGCATAATAGTTTCATGACAGAAATTGTCAAATCCTGTTGAGTTTTGTTCCGCATGACAAAACTTGTCACTCATTCAGCCAAATTCCGGCAAACAATTTTTGAGAATCGCGGTTTTCGATGTGGATCTGTTATCGAATTCAGCTTCAGGAACGAATTATTAGGCTGGCACACAGGTTGCTAATATTGCTGTGCATAAACAAATTCGTTGTTCACCCCACCTGGAGTTAAAAATGAAACATGGCAAAATGATGGTCAAGTCAGCACAAAAAGGTTTTACCCTGATCGAATTGATGATCGTCGTCGCGATCATCGGTATTTTGGCTGCTGTTGCTCTGCCCGCGTATTCGGACTACACGGTTCGCGCGAAGGTCAGTGAAGTCGTGTTGGCTGCTTCGGGTGGCAAGACGTCCGTTGCCGAGGCATTCCAGACCCTGGGTCATATGCCTGCAAACGCCACGTCGGCCGGCATCTCCAGCCAGAGCTCGAAGTTTGTCAACGCGGTCGACTATGGCTACACTGACGCAACCCATGCCAAGATCACGGCAACTGCCCTGCTGACCAACGAATCCAAGCTTGCGACGACAGCCGGCGGCACGACGGCAGGTACGGTCATCCTGACGGGAACGGGCGATACGGCCGGTGTCGTGACCTGGGTCTGCACCGGAACGATCCTGTCGAAATACCTGCCTTCGAACTGCCGTTAATCGCAACAGATTCACAGCACCCACTGGCAAAAAGCGTTCCACGCAGGTGGGACGCTTTTTTTATTTCTGCTTTTTGTAATTGCAGCGATGTCGGTTCCGTTTCTGCGCGATACGAGACGATGACCATAACCTCCACCGAAAAAATTCGGATGAACGCCGTGCGGCCGTTGTCGAAACTCGCATTGCTGGCAATGCTGGCAATGCTGGCAATGCTGCTGGCAGCAATCGTCCTCGCCTATCAGGCTGGATTGGGCGGTAGCTTCGTTTTCGATGACCGGCCCAACATCGTCGGCAACGCATCACTGCGCCTGTTCGAAGGCTCGTGGCACGGCCTAGTCGATGCCAGCACCAACGGCGTCGCCAGCCCCCTGGGCCGCCCGCTCAGCATGGCCAGTTTTGCGCTGAATCTGCATTTCTTCGGCGCTGCGCCATATTCCTTCAAGCTGGTCAATCTGCTGATCCACCTGGCAAACGGCTTGCTCGTTTTTGTCCTCGTGCGCCAGTTGTGGCCTGCATTCGCGCCACAGCGCAAGACATTCTTCCCGGCCTATTGCGTCGCCACCGCCTGGCTGCTCCACCCGATCAACCTGACACCGGTCCTGTTCGTCGTCCAGCGCATGACCAGCCTGGCAGCTTTCTTCACCCTGGCGGCGCTGTGCCTGTACCTGGCCGGGCGGCGGCGTTCCGGCACTGCCGGCATCATCGCCATCGCCGCAACACTGCTAGTCTGCTGGCCGCTCGGCCTGCTCAGCAAGGAAAGCGCGGCGAGCCTGCCGCTGTTCATCCTGCTGTGCGAATACTTCGTGCTGGGCGGCTTGAATCGGTTTTCGCACCGCACGCGCATCATCGGCATATGTGCCATCGCCGGCCTGGGTCTGTTGGCACTGGCCACGATCTGGACGCCGCTGGCAGCCGGTTATCGCTTCCGCGATTTCACTCTCATCGAGCGCCTGTTGACCGAAGCGCGGGTGCTGTGGTTTTACATCATGCAGATCCTGGTCCCGCTGCCGGACCTGTTCGCCCTGCATCACGACGACATCGCGATCTCGCGCGGCTTGTTTGCACCGATCACGACACTGCTTGCCATGCTCGGCTGGATCGTCGCCATTGGTGCGGCGATCATCCTGCGCAGGCGGCAGCCCCTGCTCTCATTCGCCATTGCCTGGTTCCTGGTCGCGCATCTGCTCGAGTCGACCATCCTGCCACTTGAGATCGCCTATGAGCACCGGAATTATCTGGCCTCGCTGGGCATTCTGATGTGGCTTGCCAGTTTCTTGCCGGTGATTCGCTGGCCATCAATCAACGCACCTGCGGGCGATCCCGGCAGTCACGGCACCACGCGACGACGCCTGTTCCAGCCGACTGCCACTGCCACCGGCGTCGGCCCGCGCCTGATCCTGGCCGCCAGCTTCATCGGCTTTTGCGGCCTGGTCACGGGCCTGCGCGCCACGCAATGGGGTGACGACTACCGCCGCACGATCCTGGAAGCAGGCACCCATCCCGACTCCCCGCGCGCAAATTACGAAGCCGGCATTGCCACGGTCGACAACACCTTCCTCAGCAGCCGGGGCGCCAATCCGCTGGCTTACCAGGCGGCCCACTTTTATTTCGACCGCGCCGCCATGCTTGATCCACGCGGCAAGGCAGCCGTGCTTGATCTGATCTATGTCGATTGCCTGGACCGACGCACGCCGACCGCTGCCAACATCGCCGAACTGAACCGACGGCTATCGAGCACGCCATTCCTGCCAGCCGACAGTGGCCTGATCCAGAGCCTGTCTGCCATCCTGGTGGAAAACCGCCTTTGCATGAACGATGCCCAAGTCACCGCGCTGCTCGATGCCGTGCTCGCTAACCCTTTGGCCGACCGTGCAATTCGCGGCATGACCTACGCCGTCGGCATGGATTACGCCGCCGCCCGCCTGCATGACCCCAAGCGTGCCCTCGCCTATGCCAGGGCCGCCGTCGCCGTCGACCCCGGCAGCGTGCCGCTACGCGTCAACCAGATCCGTCTTCTGCTCGCATCCGGCGACCAACTTGCTGCACGAAAAGAATATACTGCCGTACTGCAGATGAAGGTCCGCCCGGCAGACAGGGCCGATCTCGATCAGCTGCGCGAGCCTGTCAACCGCCTGAAATGAAATGCCTACACCTCCGGATCCGGCAGTCGTCCCGCTCTCGCTGATCATCCCCGCCCGCAACGAAGCCGAAGGCCTCGCGCGCCTGTTGCCGGAACTGCGGCGCCATATTCCAGCTGACACCGAAATCATCGTCGTCGATGACGGCTCCAACGACGCCACGGTTACCACCTGCCTCGCGCAGGGCGTGACCGTCGTCAGTCATCCCTACCCGAAAGGCAACGGCGCCGCCATCAAGACCGGCACCCGCGCGGCCCGTGGCCGCGTGCTGCTGTTCATGGATGCCGATGGCCAGCACAGCCCCGCCGACGTGCCGCGCCTGCTCGAACAATTCGCGCGCGGCTACGACATGGTGGTCGGCGCACGCCAGTCCGGCTCGCAAGCCAACCTGCACCGGGCAGTGGCCAACGATGTCTTCAGTCGCTTCGCCAGCTGGATGGTGATGCAGCCGATCGCCGACCTGACCTCGGGCTTCCGGGTGGTGCGGGCGTCGCGTTTCCGGCAGTTCTTGTATCTGCTGCCAAATGGATTTTCCTATCCGACCACGATCACGATGAGTTTTTTTCGTGCGGGGTACAGCGTGGCGTATCTGCCAGTACACGCGCCGCCGCGCAGCAGCGGCAAGAGCCACATCAGCGTGGTGCGCGACGGCATGCGGTTCCTGATGATCATCATCAAGATCGGCACCCTGTTCTCGCCACAGAAATTATTCCTGCCGATCAGCGGCGGATTTTTCCTGACAGGCATTTGCTATTACCTCTACACGTATCTGACGTCGGGGCGCTTTACCAACATGAGCGCCCTGCTGTTCATCTCGGCGATCTTCACGTTCCTGATCGGCATTGTCTCGGAGCAAATCTCGGCGCTGCATTACAAGAACATCGACACCAGCGACGCTGGCGACCGGCGTCAGGATGCGGCCCTGCCGGCCGATGTCGATGCCCGCCGGCCTCCTGCGCCACTGCCCGCCGCCGCCATCGCGCGTCCCGATACCGAGTGACGCCGTGAACGTCCTGATGTCGAGCACCTCCTATCCGCGCGATGCCGAAGACTGGCGCGGTCGGTTCATCGTCAATCTCGCCGCCAGCCTCGGTCGCCGTCCGGACATCCAGCTCGACCTCTGGGCGCCGCCTGGCGAGCTGCCGCCCGGCGTGCACGACATCGCTACGCCCGAGGAACGGCAGTGGCTGCAGACGCTGTCGGAGCGTGGCGGCATCGCGCATCTGTTGCGCCATGATCGGCTGCTGGCGGCGAAGGCCAGCATCGGCCTCTTGCAGCGCCTGCACCATGCCTACCGCCGGCATCACCCGCAAGTGATGCATGTGAACTGGCTGCAGAATGCGCTGCCGCTGTCCGGCACGCGCACGCCGGCCGTCGTCAGCGTGCTGGGCACCGATTTCGGCTTGCTGCGCCTGCCCGGCATGCGGCTGGCCTTGCGGCGCGTGTTCAAGCAACGGCCGACCGTGCTGGCGCCGAATGCGCAATGGATGGCGCCGCGCCTGCAGGTCATGTTCGGCGATGTGGCGCAGGTGCGGCCAATCCCGTTCGGCATCGATCAATCCTGGTTCGATCTGCAGCGTGCGCCGCCGGAAGATCGGCCGCGCCACTGGCTGGCCGTCACCCGCCTGACCAAGAACAAGATCGGCGACCTGTTCGACTGGGGTGCCGGGCTTTTCGGGCCGGACCGCATCCTGCACCTGTTCGGGCCGATGCAGGAAACGGTCGCCGTGCCGGACTGGGTGCAATACCACGGGCCGACGCATCCGGCGGCGCTTCTCACGACCTGGTTTCCGCAAGCAGCCGGCCTGATCACGTTGAGCCGGCATGATGAAGGCCGGCCGCAAGTCATGCTCGAAGCGATGGCGGCCGGCCTGCCGATCATTGCCTCGGATCTGCCGGCCCATGCCAGCTTCATCGACCATGACCGCACCGGCTGGATCAGCAGCTCACCTGACGACCTGGCCGCCGCCTTGACGCGCCTGGAAGACCCGGCGGAGAACCTGCGCATCGGCAGTGCGGCGCGCCAGTGGGCGGCTGACTCTGTCGGCACCTGGGATGATTGCGCGGCGCGTTATGCTGCCGTCTATGCGCAACTGCTGGCTGGCCCGCCGGTCGGCAAACAAGTCGCGCACCCGGCAGGCGTTCGATGAGCCGGGACGGCATCCTCCTG
>JAYTLK010000007.1:0-12008 GCA_043729515.1 Herminiimonas sp. | reverse complement strand
GGGCGTCGATATCCAGGCCCGGCTGTTTCGCCAGTATCCGCTGGGCCAGGTGGCCTCGCACGTGATCGGCTATATCGGCAGGATCAGCCAGAAGGATTCGGAAAAGATCGACGACACGCCGGATGCAGCCAACTACAGCGGCACCGACTACATCGGCAAGGAAGGCCTGGAAAAAAGCTACGAGGCCAAGCTGCATGGCACCACCGGCTACGAAGAAGTCGAAGTCACCGCCGGCGGGCGCGCCATCCGCACGCTCTCGCGCACTGCGGCCACGCCGGGCACCAACCTGATCCTGTCGATCGACATCGAACTGCAGAAGATCGTCGAGGAAGCCTTTGGTGACCGGCGCGGCGCGCTGATCGCGATCGAACCGGCCACCGGCGACATCCTGGCCTATGTCTCGATGCCGACCTTCGATCCGAACCTGTTCGTCGAAGGGATCGACCAGCAGAGCTGGGATGCCTTGAACACCTCGCTCGACAAGCCGCTGGTGAACCGGCCGCTGTCGGGCAGCTATCCGCCGGGCTCGACCTTCAAGCCTTACATGGCGCTGGCAGCACTTGAACTCGGCAAGCGGGTGCCGTCGTCATCGGTCAATGATCCGGGCTTCTTCTATTTCGGCGGCCACAAGTTCAACGACGACAAACCGGGCGGCCATGGCACGGTCGACATGTACAAGTCGATCGTGGTGTCCTGCGATACTTACTACTACACCCTGGCCAGCGACCTCGGCGTGGACGCAATCCACGACTTCATGAAGCCCTTCGGTTTCGGCCAGCTGACCGGCATCGACCTCGATCATGAAAAACGCGGCCTGTTGCCATCGACCGCCTGGAAGCGCGCGGCCTACAAGACACCGCCGCAACAGAAATGGTATGCCGGCGAGACGATCTCACTGGGCATCGGCCAGGGCTACAACGCCTTCACACCGCTGCAGATGGCGCATGCGGTGGCCAACCTCGCCAATGACGGCGTGGTGATGAAGCCGCATCTGGTCAAGATCCTGGAAAATGGGCTGACCCGCGAGCGCACGCCGACGGTGGCCAAGGAAAGCTACCGCATTCCGCTACAGACCAAGAACCTGGAATTCATCAAGCAGGCGATGGCCGGCGTGGCGCGCGAAGGCACTTCGGCGCGGGTGTTTGCCGGCAGCGAATATGTCTCGGCCGGCAAGACCGGCACGGCCCAGGTGGTCGGCATCAAGAAAGGTGACAAGTACGACGCCAAGAAAATTGCCGAGCGACTGCGCGACAATGCGCTTTACATCGGTTTCGCGCCGGCGGACAAGCCCCGCATCGCGATTGCCATCGTGGTCGAAAACGGCGGTTTCGGCGCCGAGGCCGCCGCCCCGATCGTGCGCAAGGCATTCGATTACTATCTGCTTGGCAAGCGGCCGTTGAGCAAGAAACCCGATCCGGCTGCCGCTGCCAATGATGACGACGCCGCTTCCGCCACGTCGGCTGCTGCCCTGAAAGCCGAAGCGGAGTCGGCCAGCGGCCCGAAAGCCGGCGCGGAAACCCAGGGTAACAAGGAATGAGCCACATCGCATGCAACTGACCGAACGCCGCCGGCTCTGGCCGCTGATCAAGCCGCACCTGTTGGTCTTTGACGGCCCGCTGGCGCTGATCATTTTTCTGATCATGTCGGTCGGGATCGTGACGCTGTATTCGGCCGGCATCGATTTTCCGGGGCGGGTCGAGGACCAGTTGCGCAACATCGTCGTCTCCTTCGTCGTGATGTGGATCGCGGCCAACGTGCCGCCACAGACGCTGATGCGTTTCGCAGTGCCGATCTACACCATCGGCATCGCGCTGCTGGTGGCGGTGGCAACCGTCGGTATGGTCAAGAAGGGCGCGCGGCGCTGGGTAAATGTGGGTGTCGTGATCCAGCCGTCCGAGATCATGAAGATCGCCATGCCGCTGATGCTGGCCTGGTTTTTCCAGAAGCGCGAAGGCAATATCGGCTGGCGGGAGTTCCTGGTGGCGGCAGTGCTCCTCGCCATTCCCGTGGGCCTGATCGCCAAGCAGCCTGATCTGGGCACGGCGATGCTGGTGCTGGCAGCAGGTTTCTACATCATCTTCCTGGCCGGCCTGTCGTGGAAAGTGCTGCTCGGCCTGATGGTGGCGGTGGGCGCCAGCCTGCCGGTGGTCTGGAACCTGATGCATGGTTACCAGCGGGAGCGGGTGATGATGCTGATCGATCCGACCTCCGATCCGCTGGGCAAGGGCTTCCACATCATCCAGTCGACGATCGCGGTCGGTTCGGGCGGCATCTTCGGCAAGGGCTGGCTGCAAGGCACCCAGGCACATCTGGAATTCATCCCGGAGCGCACCACCGATTTCATCTTCGCCGTCTATTCGGAGGAGTTCGGCCTGGTCGGCAATTCGGTGCTGCTGGTGCTGTATCTGCTGCTGATCGGGCGCGGTCTGCTGATTGCGGCCGGTGCGCCGAGCTTTTTCACGCGGCTCCTGGCGGGGGCGATCACGATGATTTTCTTTACCTATGCCTTCGTCAACATGGGCATGGTCAGCGGCATCCTGCCAGTGGTCGGCGTGCCGCTGCCGTTCCTGAGCTATGGCGGCACCGCGCTGATGACCCTCGGGCTCGGCACCGGCATCCTGATGAGCATCCAGCGCCATCGCAAGCTGGTGCAGAGCTGATGGTGCGGCGCTGAATTCCGCAGCCGTCAAGCTGGTGCAGGGTCTCCGGCGCCTGATGCTGCTGCGTACTTGCGCGTCCGGCAGCGTGGCTTTACTGCTGGCGGCGTGCGGCACGGTGCGCCCCGCGCCTCCGGTTCCATCCGGGCCCGACATCGAGGGCCGCGCCACACAAAGTGCGCCGGCGCAGAGCCGGCCCTTGGCCAATGTGCCGGCGCCGCCTCCGGCCGGGTCCGGGCGTGGCGGCTACTACCTCGACGATGGCCCGGGCGAGGCGCCCCCACCGAACCTGGCGGCAGTGCCGGATGCCATTCCAAAGATCGAGCCCTATGCGGCGCGCGGCAACAAGCCCTATGTCGTCTTCGGCAAGACCTACACGCCAATTACAGACAACCAGCCGCTGAAGCAGCGTGGCATGGGCAGCTGGTACGGCAAGAAATTCCATGGCCAGAAGACCTCGTCGGGCGAGCTCTACGACATGTACAAGATGACCGCCGCCCATCCGACGCTGCCGATCCCGTCCTATGCGCGGGTGACCAATGTGAAGAACGGCACGCAGGTGATCGTGCGGGTGAACGACCGCGGGCCATTTCACTCCAGTCGCATCATTGACTTGTCTTATACCGCAGCCCTGAAGCTTGGCTACATCGGCCACGGCAGCACTGAACTCGACGTCGAACGCCTGCTGCCGGACGAGATCGCGCGCATCAATGCGCAGGCGCGCAATCCGGTGCTTGCCGCACGCAGCTGGACGCCGCCACCGGTGACTGCGGCACTGCCGCCGGTGCCGGCCGCGGTCGGTGCGCCGACCGACGCCGTGTCGCTGGAAAATTTTCTGAAGACGCAGGCCAGCACGCCGGTGCTGGCAAACGGATCGGCCCCAGTTTCGCGCATGTCCGCGAACGGCGCGGCGCAGGGGATGCCGATTGCCCTTGCGGCCGATTCGGCATTCCGGCCGCCGGATCAGTCGTTCGTTCAGCTGCCTGCCAATGCTGCACCCTGGCAGGGGTCATCGTCGTTGCCGGCATCGTCGTCAGCAACGGCAATGGCAACGACAGCGGTAGCGATAGCGGAGGCAGCAATCGCATTGCCGCCATCCCCGCCATCAACATCGCCCGCGTCCTCACCATTACCGTCGGGGCTTGCCTCCGACGATCCGGGCGCCGTGCTTGCAGCCGGCTTCTATCTGCAGTTCGGTGCCTATTCTCGCGTCGAGAATGCGACCCAGCTGCGGCGGCAGTTGCTGCCGCGCTGGCCTGTCGGACTGCCATTGCCGGAAGTGCGGCAGAACGGTACGCTGTTCCGCCTGTTCAGCGGACCATATTCCGGCCGCGATGCCGCCGAGGCGGCGGCCGGCCAGGTAGGCGTCAATCCGCAGGCGCGGGCGTTGATCGTGCGCCGCTAATCGCCAAGCGCGTTCCGCAGAACCAGCGCGCGTTCGTACAGCGCATTCTTCTTCTGCCCCGTGATCTGCGCAGTGAGGCTTGCCGCCTGTTTCAGCGGGCATTCGGCCATCAAGATGGCGAGCACGCGGTCAGCCTCGTTGCGGTCAGCGTCTGGTGCTTCGGTCGCGCCCGCCACCAGCAGAACGAATTCTCCTTTTTCGCGATGTGGATCGGCTGCCAGCCAGGCGCCGGCTTCGCCAATCGTGCAGCGATGGATTTCCTCGAAGCGCTTGGTCAGTTCGCGGCCGAACACGACCTGCCGTGTCGGCTCGAAGTTGTCCTGCAAGGCCGCGACCGTTTCGCTGATGCGATGCGGCGCCTCGTACAGCACCAGGGTCGCGGCCAGGGTGCGCAGCGGCTGCAGAACGGCATTGCGCTGCGCCGCCTTCGCCGGCAGGAACCCGGCGAAATGAAAATGCGCATCGAGCAGGCCGGAGGCCGACAGCGCCGTGATTGCCGCCGATGCGCCGGGTATGGGAATGACCCGCAGACCAGCGCTGCGCACTGCATCGACGATGCGCGCGCCGGGGTCGGAGATGGCTGGTGTGCCGGCATCCGAGACGAGGGCGATGCGCTGGCCGGCCTGCAAGCGTTCGATCAGTCGCGCGGCGACTTCGCGCTCATTGTGCTGATGCGCGGCGATCAGCGTTTTCTGCAGGCCATAGCGGGCCAGCAAATGTCCGGTATTGCGCGTGTCTTCACAGGCGACGGCATCGACCAGCGCCAGGATATTGAGCGCGCGCAACGTGATGTCCGCCGTATTCCCGATCGGCGTGGCCACTACATACAATGCGCCAGCCGGATTGTCCTGCCGGGCGAGATCGTCCATCAGGGTTGCCAGTGCATGCGACAGCGTTGGCGCGCTTGGCATGGCCGGTGCGGCATCATGTTGATCGGTCATCGTGGAGAAAAAATCATGGCGGAATCGGAAGGCAAGTCAACGACGAAGGGGCGCGCACGCTCGGCTTTGCTGGCGCCGAGTCAGCGAATTGTGCACGGCATGGTTGCCGAACACAACCGCGAGAACGGATCGATGCAGCTGTCGCGGTCCACCGCGGCGGGTGTGCCGGCCGGCGACATGACCCGCCGCATCACCCGCCAATCCGATCCATCGCTTGGCGGCGCCGAGCGCATCACGCAGCCAACTGCAAGGCAGAAGACCGGTGCAGATGCCGAAGAGCGTGCACTGGCCTATCTGAGCGAAGCGGGCCTGCGGCCGGTCGAGCGCAATTTCCTGTGCAAGGTCGGCGAGATCGATCTGATCATGCGAGATGGTGCGGTGCTGGTATTCGTCGAGGTCCGGTCGCGGGCCGACGATCGCCACGGCGGCGCAGCGGCCAGCATCACGCCCGCAAAGCAGCGCCGGCTGGTACGCGCCGCACAGTTTTACTTGCAGCGCTGGCGCAGCCCCCCGGCCTGTCGATTCGACGCCGTTGCCATTGATGCCGGCCACTTGTCGTGGCTGAAGAACGTCATCGTCGGCTAGGGCCCGCGTGGTGCATCGGGTCGCGATGCAGCCGTGCGCGAATCCATCGGCTTATAATCGGGCCGACGTTGCATGCCACCTTCGCGGATCACTATCCCGTGCCGACTGCAGACAAGCTGCGGCGAACGGGTGGCCCGGCTGACGAGGCCGCGCCGCTCGACCGGTCTTGCCAGCATCGGCGCGTTCGCTCCATCCACCCCGGCTTTGCCCGGCCCGGCTTTCTCACTCCGGGCTCCGTCCACCCTATAATCCGCTCACATGATCAATCAACGCATACTGGCGCACTTCCACGAGAGCGCCGAACTGAAGATCCAGGCGGCATCCGTCATGGCGCAGCCGATTGCGCAGGCGATCGACCTGATGTTCGTGGCCCTATCGAACGGCAACAAGATCCTCGCCTGCGGCAACGGCGGCTCGGCAGCGGACGCCCAGCATTTTGCGGCTGAACTGGTCGGCCGCTTCGAACGCGAGCGCCTGCCGCTGCCGGCGCTGGCCCTGACCACCGATACCTCCATCATGACGGCCATCGGCAACGATTACAGTTTTCGGGAAATCTTCAGCAAGCAGGTGCAGGCCTTTGGCCAGGCCGGCGACGTGCTGCTGGCGATGTCGACCTCCGGCAACTCCGCCAACGTCATCGCCGCCATCGATGTGGCGCTGGAGCGTGACATGCGCATCGTCGCCCTGACCGGCAAGGGTGGAGGCGCGATCGGCAAGCGCCTCACAGATGCCGATGTCCACATCTGCGTGCCGCATGACCGCACTGCCCGGATCCAGGAAGTGCATCTGCTGGCCATTCATTGTCTGTGCGACGGCATCGATGTCGCGCTTTTCGGAGGAGATGCAAATGATTGAGGCGATTCGACTGCACCCATTACTCGCAATGCGCAGGGCACGATTTCTACTGGCCTGCGCGCTCATGGCGACAACCGCAGCCGGCCTGCAGGGCTGCGTGGAAATGGTGGTCGGCGGTGCTGTCGTCGGCACCATGGCCGCCACCGACCGCCGCACCGTCGGCGCCCAGGCCGACGACACTGCCATCACCGTCAAGGCCGAGGCGCGGATTCCCGGCTTAATCGGCGAGGCCGGCCATGTCAACATCGCCAGCTTCAACCGCAAGGTGCTGCTGACCGGCGAAGTCAGGGATGAAGCGACCCGGGCGGCGGTGGAGCGCGACATCGGCGCGATCCAGGGCGTGCAGGGCATCATCAACGAACTGGTCGTCACCGAACGCTCGAACTACACATCGCGCGGCAACGATGCGCTCCTGACCGGCAAGGTCAAGGCATCGTTCGTCGACACCCGTGATCTGTCGGCCACATCGATCAAGGTCGTCAGCGAACGGGGCAGCGTTTATCTGATGGGCCGCGTGACAGAGCGTGAAGGTCAGCGGGCCGCCGAGGTCGCGCGGGGCGTGGCCGGCGTCGAGCGGGTGGTAAAGGTGTTCGACTACATCGGCGAGGACGACCTGCGCCAGATCGACAAGCGATCCTGATCCATCGGCCGCCCTTGTCCAGGACGCGCGCATGACGAGTCTCGTGATCAGCATCGTGCTGGGGTTGCTCCTGGTGTTCTGGGCAGTCGGTGCCCTGGGCCGGTTGAACGGCATGCGCACCGCCCAGCGGGCGGCGTTCGCCCGCATCGACGAGCAGATCCGGCACCGGCATGAACTGATTCCGGGCCTGGTCGAGACCGCGGGCGGCTACCTGCCGGACCAGCGCGCGAATCTGGAGGAAGTCATCCAAGCCCGCAACGAGGCGGTCGCCGCCTGTGCCCGCGCTGCAGCCGACCCGAGCGACGGCGATGCGATGCGGCGCCTGGTCGCCGCCGAAGGCCTGCTGGCAACCGCCATGGAACGGATGTCGGCGTCGTCGATGGCGTGTCCGGCGCTGGTGGACAATCTTCACCGCAGCGAGATCGATGCCGAGCTGACCAGCACCGAACACCGCCTCGCGTTTGCCCGCCAGACCTACAATGACGCTGTCCATGTTTACAATCGGGCGCTGGCCCAGTTTCCCGGCTCGATCCTGGCCCGGCTGTCGGGCCTTCGGCGGGCCGAGCCGCTGCAGGCGGCAGTGTCGCCGACCGATCGGCGTCAGGGCCGTTCCGGATTCTAGGATCGGGACGGCGGCCGAAGGTGTCCCGCTGCCGGCGCGCGCTTTGGCCCCGGCTCTGGCCGCTGCCCTGGCCCTCCTTGGCTCTGGCTCCGGCTCTGGCTCTATCCCCGGCGCTGGCCGCGAGATCTGCGTACGGCGGCCGGCATGAGCTCATTACTATTCTGTCCCGGCAGGTTTTTTGAAAGCATCATAAAATCGTGACCTGAACGGGCAGCGTCCCGGCGGTTTTTTCTCCGTACCGATGTGAAGGATCGATCATGAATCAGCAACGTCGCGACATGCTGCGCGTTACCACCGTGCTCGGGCTGGCCGTGACTGCCGGGCTGCTGACAGCCGGCGAGGCATCGGCTGCGGCCGAGGGCTGGAACGCCGCTGCCTTCGACACCAAGAATTTGAACGACACCGTCAAGGCGCTCGGCGGCAGCAGCGCAGTGGTCTCGCGCGACATCACGATCAACGCGCCCGAGATCGCCGAGAATGGCGCAGTGGTGCCGGTCAGCGTGACGACGACGCTGCCAAATGTGCAGCAGATCGCGATCCTGGTGGAAAAGAATCCGAATGCGCTGTCGGCGAATTTCACGATTCCGCCTGGTACCGATGCCTTCGTCTCGACCCGCGTCAAGATGGCGCAGACCTCGAATGTGCATGTGCTGGCGAAGGCCGACGGCAAGTGGTTTGTCGCCAGCAAGGAAATCAAGGTCACGCTGGGCGGCTGCGGCGGTTGAGCAAATCACGGATGCGACGATGATCAGGAAAATCAGGAAAATCAGGAAAGGCAGGAACAATCATGGGTGATCCGATGCGGGTGCGCGCGCTTGAGCAGGGCGGCATCACGGAAATCAAGGTCTTGATGCGGCATGACATGGAAACCGGATTGCGCAAGGACACAGCCGGCAAACTGGTGCCGGCGCATTTCATCCAGCAGATCCGCATCCAGCACAAGGATCGCGAAGTGCTATCGGCGCAGCTCGGGCCGTCGATTGCCAAGGATCCGTTCGTCGGATTCCGTTTCAAGGGCGGCGCCAAGGGCGACCGCATCACCGTCACCTGGATCGACAACCTGGGCGACAAGCGCAGCGACGACGCCATCATCGCCTGACCCGGCGCACTGAACCGACTGGAGCACTCATGCAACGTCGTACCTTCATCAAGATGGGCGGAATCGGCGTGCTCACGCTGCTGGCCGCCGGCATCAGCCCCGTACTGCTGGCAGCGCCGGGCGAACCCGTCAAGGTGGTCTATCACATGGTCGACGGCATCGACCAGGCGGGACGCGGGCTGGCCAACATCCGCAATCATCTGCGTGAGGCGCCGGATACCAAGATCGTCGTGGTCGCGCATGGAGAGGGCATCAATTTTCTGCTCGACGGCGCACGTGACCGCAATGGCCGGCCGTTCGATGCGCAGGTTGCGGCGCTGGCCTCGCAGGGCATTGAATTTCGGGTCTGCAACAACACCCTCGCGGCACGCGAGATTCCGGCATCGAAGCTGATGATGGAAGCACGGGTGGTGCCGTCCGGCGTGGTGGAAGTCGCTCGTCTGCAGGCGCGGGAGGGCTATGTCTACCTGCGCCCGTAAGTCAGTGGCAGCAGTGGCAGCAGTGGCAGCAGTGGCGATGCATTCCGGCGCAGTGGCGGCAATGCGTCAACGGCCGCGGACATGCCGAGGTGCGGCCGCGGCAATGCTGGTGCTGGGCACGCTGGCCTGCGCTGGCAATGCGCTGGCGCAGCAATCGGTCGCCGACAGCCTGGCCCAATACCGCCAGATGCTGGCCGAAGACAATCCGGCCGAGCTGTCCGAAGCCAAGGGCGAGGAACTCTGGAAGACCCCGCGCGGGCCGAGGAAAGCCAGCCTGCAGCAATGCGATCTGGGCGCCGGCCCGGGTGTGGTCAAGGGCGCCTATGCGCGTTTGCCAAAATATTTTGCCGATACCGATCGGGTGCAGGACATCGAATCCCGGCTGGTGACCTGCATCACGATGCTGCAAGGTTTTACCGTCGAGCAGGCCAGCAAAAATCCGTTCGGCGCCAATTCCGACATGCAGGCGCTGGTTGGCTATGTCGCCGGTCAGTCGCGGGGAGTGAAGATTACCCCCGGTGCCAGTCATCCGAAAGAGCTGCAGGCAATCGCCATCGGTGGCCAGATCTTCAATTACCGCGCCGGCACGCATGACTTCGCCTGCGCTACCTGTCATGCCGAGAGCGGGAAGCGGATTCGCCTCCAGGAGTTGCCGAACTTGCGCGCCGGCGCCGATGCCCGCGCCACCTATGCCACCTGGCCGGGATACCGGATGTCGCAGGGGGAATTGCGCAGCATGCAGCATCGGTTATGGGATTGTTTCCGGCAGCAGCGCTTCCCCGAGATCGGTTACAACTCTGAAGCCATTGTCGCCCTGACTGCTTACCTGGCCCACAATGCCGAGGGTGGTGCATTTGCCGCGCCGTCCATCAAGCGCTGAACCGGAACCAACATGACCCGCCCGCCAATTGCACTGTCCGCGAAGCGACGCCTGCTGACTGCGTCTCTCGTCCTGCCACTGATTTGCCTGCTCGGCAGCTGCGCCACCGGGACGCTGCCAGTACCCGACCTGGCGGCTCGCACGGCCGACGTGCTGCGAAAATCGTTCACGGCGCGCGGCATCGCCGGCATGGACCGGCTGGAGCAGGACTCGGTGCAACGGATCTGCACCGAACATGCCGAGAAACCGTTGCCGCCGGCGGTGGCGGAAGAAATAACCCGCTCACAATTGGCAACAATCGTCAAACCCGCC
Organism: Herminiimonas sp.; assembly: GCA_043729515.1. Classification (GTDB taxonomy): domain Bacteria; phylum Pseudomonadota; class Gammaproteobacteria; order Burkholderiales; family Burkholderiaceae_D; genus JANXSS01. The sequence continues at coordinate 1,533 of JAYTLK010000007.1, read as the reverse complement.
TCGGGCACGCTCATCGGCGATTGGCGCGCCGGAGAAAAGCTGGCCCAGGAAGGTCGCGGACTGCAGTTTTCCGATGCAGTCGATGGCCCGCGCGGTGGCAACTGCTATGCCTGCCATCAGCTGGCGCCACAGGAGATCAGCTATGGCAATCTCGGCCCCTCGCTGGCGAAATACGGCGCCCTGCGGGGCAACAGCGCAGCAGTGGTCGAATACACCTACGGCAAGATCTTCAATGCCCAGGCCTATGCGGCCTGTACCAACATGCCACGCTTCGGCACGCGCCAGATCCTGACGCCAGAACAGATCGCCGACCTGACTGCGCTGTTGCTCGATCCGGCGTCGCCGGTCAATCGCTGAGCACGCGCGGCAGGAGGCGCGTCATCTGTCTATAATTGAAGCCCGAGCATGCACAATAATCGATCATGGCCACGCCACCTGTCGTACCTGAACCAACCAATGCTGCTGTTGTGAGCACCGGCGCAGCCGCGACGGGTGCGACGGGTGCAATGAAGCGCCGCCGCCCGATGCTGCTGGCTGCAGCCGCAGTGCTGGTTGTGGTTTTGGCAGGCGTCGGTTATCAATCGCTGAACTCCCGGCCAGCGGCGCCAGACGTGACCTTTATTTCCATCACCGGCGAACGGATCGATCTCAAGGGGTTGCGTGGCAAAGTGGTGATGATCAATTTCTGGGCGACCAGCTGCAGCACCTGCATTCGCGAGATGCCGCAAATGATCGATACCTACAATCGATATCGCGACAAAGGTCTGGACTTCATCGCCGTGGCGATGAGCTATGACCCGCCGAACTACGTGCTGAATTTTGCCCAAACCCGTGCACTTCCCTTCAAGGTCGCACTTGATCCGCAAGATCAGGCGGCAAAGTCTTTCGGCGATGTCAAGCTGACGCCCACCACCTTCGTCATCGATCGCGATGGCAAGATCATCAAGCGGTATGTGGGTGAACCCGACTTCAGCGCGCTGCATGCCGTGCTCGACAAGGCACTCGCACCTGCCTGATCCCTTCCGTTATTCCTACATCCCTTTCAGCGGCCGTCCGATACCGTAGGCCAATTCTTTTACTTATTATTCCAGCATCGAAAACGGGGTTGCAGTCCGGAATCACCCGCGATTCCATGTTGTGCAGGAAATTCTGCCGGGCAAATGCACCGAGTTCGTGATCGTCACTGCCAGATGAGCTGCCATGGGCAGGTATCTGTCGGGACGGGTGCCGGGTGTGCCAAGCATTGTTCTGGTCGTGATCTGTTTTTTCATGCACTGATTTTTATTCCATTCACTTCAAGGAGTTTTACATGAACACATCGAAGAACATTGTTTCTGCAAGCCTGGTTGCATTGGCTTTCGTATCGCTGGCTGGTTGCTCCGGCATGTCGACCCGCGACAAGGATACGGCGATCGGCGCAGCGGTTGGCGGCGTGGCAGGTTCGGTTCTGACCGGCGGCGGTGCCGCGGGCACGATCGGTGGCGCGGCTGTTGGTGGCGTCATTGGCAATCAGGTCGGCAAGTAAGTTGGTTG
>JAYTLK010000006.1:0-32795 GCA_043729515.1 Herminiimonas sp. | reverse complement strand
CAGCAGCAAATGGCCTAGCGGCCAATATGCGAACTTGCATACCGCAGCAAGGGCGTGGCACATCGCGTCTTTCACGCTGGTAGCCTGGTTCGCTGCCGTGGCGATCGTTTCCAGCAGGGCAATCTCCTGCTGTCTTTGAAACAGGTCGCGCAGGCCGCGTTCAGCGATCGCTTCGGCTTCATGGCGCGCGGTAGTCGCGCGCAGCAGACGCCGGTTCAGGCGTACGATTTCGGCGCTTAGCGCCGCTGCGTCATTGACAAAATCGGACATGGAACACGCATTTGGAAGCTCCATCATGGATGCATTGTTGCTGCTCGATCTCCACTTGCTCATGGAAATGCTCGGCAGCACCCTTTATGAAGCCTTCCGCTAATGCGCACAACTTGCGCGGCGAGCTGTAGCCGATAGTCAAGCCGCCATCATCGTCGGCCCCGAAATCGAACACCGGCGTGATCGCACCCGGATACAGTTTGTGCACTTCCGGATGAATGATGTTGTTCAGCGAAAGCAAGAAGCTCCTTGTTTCAGCATGGTCGTTGAAAAAGTCGGCATGACGGGCGAACAGCAAAGGCATGGCGCGTTGGCCAAACCAGCGCAGGACGTCGGCGGGCGGCAGGTTGAGCGTCTTCGACGCCACACCGACCAGAGCGATGATTTCGTCGTCGGCATAGCTGCCGAGGGATGTGTAAGCGCCCGACAGGTTTGCCTCGTCGAGCAGCTTGTCCCAAGTCTCCTCGCCGAACTCTGTACTGACGGCTTTTTCAAGCAAATTGAAAACGATACCTTTCATATAACCCTGAATTTTGAGAACTGGGAAACATAATGTAACCGAGAAACAATAATTAAAACGGTATTGTCAAATTGGCGAATCGAAAGGACGCGCCAGTCGTGTAGACCAAGGCGTAATGGCGTGATTTATTGTTAATTACAAAAGCATTTGTGATGGAAAAAATGCTGCATGTGTACGCCCGCACGACAAAGATTTAAGCCGTTGCCAATGCACTGCATTCCCGGCCCCGAATGCTCATCTACATCAACAGCTGGCCAAGTGCAGGCAAGAAAACCATTGGTGCGTTGCTGGCTGCGCGACTTAAGGCAAGGTTTGACCACAATCACCATTTTCTTGACTTTGTGGAAGCGTGCTGTGGCCGCAGCGACCCCCAACCGCAGCATTTGTACGGTCGCGTTCGTGAAGCGGCTTATGAAAGCCTTGCGCACCTGCCTGCCGGTGGCATGAGGAGCAGGGAAAATTAAAACTCTGAGCAGCGCGCCAAGCGGAAACCGGCTGTACTCTTTCGCTTTAAGGCTAGCCCACAACTTCTCGCCCGCGCGCGCAAGGGGATGGGGGGGCTAGAAAGTCTGGGAAGGGTGGGAACGGGGGACCACTTATACTCCCACGTGCAGATTATTTTCCTCCCACACAAAACAATCAAATTTCATGACGACAGAAAGCGGCTACTTTCAGCGCATTACGTCGCAAATTCTTGGGGGGGTAGGTGGGGGGGTAGAGCGAAAAGTGAGTATGTTCTCGTAGGAGAAGTGGCGGAAGCGGTGAGATTCGAACTCACGAACGGCTCACGCCGTCGCCAGTTTTCAAGACTGGTGCCTTCAACCGCTCGGCCACGCTTCCTGTCAGGGCCGCATTATGCCATCAAACATTCGCGCAAGGCAGGGGATTGGCACGGGTTTCGTTGTGCCGATGAGCTGATACACGGTGTCCCTGCCAAGATTTTTCTCGGCGAACTTTGCCAACGTTTGGCTCGCTTTTGCATCGCCCGAAACAAGTTCGGACCGCGCCATCAAAGACCCTGTCGCCGAACCGACAAACTGACGGAACATTCCTCGAAGTTGTAACTCCAACCAGTTTTTCGGAGAACGACATGCAGGATTCGTCAAATGCAATCAATCAGAACGGCGCGCTTGCGCCAAATCCGGGTGACGACGCGCCAGCAGGCACGGTCGGCACCGGGGAAGATACTTGCCCTCGCTGTGGCGGCAGCGGCATGCTGGCGGCGAGCCAGGCTTGTCCGGACTGTGATGGCACGGGAATCGTCATCCAGGGCATCGGCGGCGGTTGACGGCTCAGGCCAGTCTTCTACAGGAGAACATGATGACGATGGAAAACAAGCCAGACCACGGCGCCTTGTCGGATTCAGAACGCGCTGCCATTCAAAAAGCAGAAGAAGCCGACCGCAACCGTCTGGCGCAGGAAGAAACGCTGAACGACATTCGCGCCGAACAGCAGATGATCGAAGGGACAGTCGATACCGACGCGTCGGTGCAGCGAATCGAGAAAATGCGCAATGGAGGTATCTGAGAGCTTGCGATTATTTTTACGACATGGCCTAAAGTCGGGCGATTCGGTGCCGTTACCTGAAACATGGAGTGAGAACAGCGCGCTCGAAGGAAGGGCAGGAAGAAGCGGAAGAAAAAGCCGGAAATATTTTTGCTTAAGCTCTCAAGTTTCGTATTCCAGCGCCGTTAAAGGATCAGACGTCGGAAAATCTCTGCGATAAGTTGCCCCGAAACAACGAATTGCAGGGTTTTTACCGAGGTGTACTGACGTTGAGACTCAAAAATAATGCGTTTAGAGAGCGTTACGTTGCACGGATTTGCCGAAAATGCCGCTATTTTTTGCTCAATTGCAACACGAGGTTTATTGTAAAAGTCGGCCTGCAAGCCAGCCGCCACGCCATTCCTTGATGGTGTGTACCCATTGCCGCTTGGCGTTTGTAAGACAAACGCCGACAAGCGGCGCATCGTCGTTCCGACGAAAAATACCGGCGTTTCGCTATTTCCCTAAGTAAATGTTTCTTCCAGAATACGTTCACTGACCAAGCAAGTCCGGGTCAGCCTAACGGGGAAGGAACTGAACATGAATACGAACGCCATGGTTGCCGAAATTCGTGATGCCAATCTGGGTTACCTGATGCTGGCACAGCAAATGGTCCGTGCCGACAAGCCGACTGCCATCTTCCGTCTCGGCATCAGCAATGAGATCGCCGAAATCATCGACGGCCTGAATAATGCACAGATCCTGAAGCTTGCCGGCACCAACATGATGTTGGCGCGCTTTCGCTTCGACGACGGCGCCATCCTGGGCATGCTGACCAACTACACGAAAGACCGCGCCCAGTCGCAGTCGCATGCCGCAATCCTGATGGCTGCACAGCCGGTCGAAGAAATCGCCTGATCGCGACGCCCCGATTCATTGCCCGAACATTGATCCGAAGTAAGATTTGAAGCAAGATTCAAAGCACGCTTCAGACCACGCTTCAAATCACGATTCGCATCACGATCCATCTTGCAGGGAAGTCATCATGGTCAAGAAAAGCGTCGTCACCGAATCCAACGAAATCCAGCTCGCCATCGAACTCATTCATCTGGGCGCACGGTTGCAGCTGCTGGAATCGGAAACCTCGCTTTCCCGTGAACGCCTGCTGAAGCTGTACAAGGAGTTGAAGGGCGTCTCGCCGCCAAAAGGCATGCTGCCGTTCTCGACCGACTGGTTCATCACCTGGCAGCCGAACGTGCATTCCTCGCTCTTCATCGGCATCCACCGCTATCTGGTGACGCACGCCCAGGTCAGCGGCATCATTGCAATCATGAAAGCGTATCAACTCTATCTGGAGCAGGTCGGCACGCCACCGGGCGAAGAGCCGGTCCTGTCGTTGACGCGGGCCTGGACGCTGGTGCGTTTTGTGGAAAGCAAGATGCTGGCGACGACCTGCTGCAAGACCTGCGGCGGCCAGTTCATCGTTCATCAACTCGATCTGCATGACGATTACGTATGCGGCCTGTGCCACCTGCCTTCCCGTGCCGGCAAAACCCGCAAGGCACGTGCAGAAGCCGACGCACTGCAGGCGGCGCTGGTTGCCTGAAGTGCGAATTTTTCGCTTGCACGCCAATCGGCCACGACTGACTTCTCGCCGACACCTCGCCTGATGCGCCTGACACCAGGGCGGCGCCGTTTTCAGACATGGCATGAATGGCGTGGCTGGCGTACGCCTGCCATGCAAGCCCTGGCGATGCAATGTGGCGCCGCCATCCTCACTGCTCTGCTGTTCTGGCTGACGGCGCGCGTCATGCCCGTCCTTCACGCGGCGCTGTCGATCGGTCATGCGATCATGATTCAGGCGACTCTGGCTGCGCTGCTGACGGCACTCCTCGGGCTGGCGCCCTGGTGGATCGTCATGGCGCTCCTGTTTGCGCCGGCACTTCTGATCACCGTCGCCCTGCATCTTCCGCCGCTGCTGTTTCTGGCGGCGTTTCTGTTTCTGCTGCTGCTGTACTGGACCACGTTTCGCACGCAGGTCCCGTTTTACCCCTCCGGGCGGCGTGTCTGGCAGGCCGTTGTCGGACTGTTGCCCACTGATCGACCGGCACGCGTGCTCGACATCGGCAGCGGGCTAGGGGGATTGGTGCTGCACCTGGCCACGGCCCGGGCGGATTGCATTGTGAGCGGGATCGAACTGGCGCCGCTGCCCTGGTTCATTTCCTGGGCGCGGGCGCGCCTGGGTGGCAGTGCCGCGCAGTTCATTCGCGGTGACTACGAACGTCTGGATTTTGCAAACTACGACATCGTGTTTGCCTACCTCTCGCCAGCAGCGATGCCGGCATTGTGGCAAAAAGCGAAACAGGAAATGCGATCCGGAGCGCTTCTGCTCAGCTATGAATTTTGTATTGACGGAGTTGCGCCGGACCTTACTGTCTTACCGCATCCACACGGGCCACCACTATACGGCTGGCGCCGCTGAAAATGTTTCGTACATGTAACATTGTCTGCTAACCTTCCTCGGGTAGTCGGCAGCATGTCATCAGCCTTCGGCAGCATCCACGACCGCACCGCGCGCATCAACTGACTTTCCGTCAGAGCGCCGGCGCATTTCCGGTCTCGCAACCGCCATCCCAATGGAGCATCGCGCTTGTTAGTCATCATCGGTTACATCGTCGTGTGCGCATCCGTGTTCGGCGGCTTTGCGATGGCCGGCGGACATCTTGCCGCGCTGTTCCAGCCGCTTGAATTGCTGATGATCGGCGGCGCGGCGCTGGGCGCTTTTTTCGTTGGCAACAACGGCAAGTCGATCAAGGCGACCATGAAGGCCATGCCGTCGCTCCTGAAGGGCTCGCGCTTCAATCGCGCGCTCTACATGGACCTGATGACGCTGCTCTTCGAGATCCTTTCCAAGGTACGCAAGGAAGGGCTGATGTCGATCGAGGGCGACATCGAGAATTCCCATGACAGTCCGATTTTCAGCAAGTATCCGAACGTGATGTCGGATCATCACATCGTCGAATTCATGACTGACTACCTGCGCCTGATGGTGTCGGGGAACATGGATGCCTTTCAGATCGAAAACCTGATGGACAACGAGATCGAGACCCATCATGCCGAAGGCGAAGTGCCGGTGCATTGCGTGGCCAAACTCGGTGACGGATTGCCGGCCTTCGGCATCGTGGCGGCCGTCATGGGCGTGGTGCATACGATGGAGTCGGTCGGCCTGCCGCCGTCCGAGCTGGGCATGTTGATCGCCCACGCGCTGGTGGGCACCTTCCTCGGCATTCTGCTGGCGTATGGTTTCGTCGGACCGCTGTCGAGCCTGCTGGAGCAGAAGCTGCACGAATCCTCGAAGATGTTCCAGTGCGTGAAGGTGACGCTGCTGGCCAGCCTGAATGGCTATGCGCCGGCACTGGCGGTGGAGTTCGGCCGCAAGGTGCTGTTCTCGACCGAACGCCCGTCCTTCTCGGAGCTGGAAGAGCACATCAAGCAATCGAAGTCGAAATGAGTCACGAGCCCGGACTGCGTCACATGCATGCCGGTCGCCTGATCGCAGCCGGCATGCCTGCTTTCGATGGAGCGTGCCATGGCGGATGAAGGCCTGCGCCCGATCATCGTCAAGCGCATCAAGAAGGGCGGCGGCGGCCATCATGGCGGCGCCTGGAAGATTGCCTATGCCGACTTCGTGACGGCGATGATGGCCTTCTTCCTGCTGATGTGGCTGCTCGGTTCGACCTCCAAGGGCGAGCTGTCGGGCATTGCAGAATATTTCAAGACGCCGTTGAAAGTCGCCATGCAGGGCGGTTCCGGCAGCGGCGACAGTTCCAGCGTGATTCAAGGCGGTGGCCGCGACCTGACCCGCAAGGATGGCCAGCAAAAGAAGGGCGACAATCCGCAAACGAAAAAGAGCTACAACCTCGGCGCCGCCAAGGCCGAGCTGGAGCGGCTGGAGTTGTCGCGTCTGCAGGGCCTGAAGTCGAAGATCGAGGCGATGATCGCCGCTTCGCCGACCATGCGCCAATACAAGAAGCAGCTGCTCATCGACATCACGACGGATGGCCTGCGGATCCAGATCGTCGATGAACAGAACCGGCCGATGTTCGCGTTGGCCAAGGCCGAGCTGCAACCGTACACAAGGGAAATCCTGTCCGAGATCGGCCAGACCTTGAATGACATGCCCAACAAGATCAGCCTGTCCGGACATACCGATGCGGCGGGATACTCGAGCGGCGAGAAGGGGTACAGCAACTGGGAACTGTCGGCCGACCGCGCCAATGCGTCGCGTCGGGCGCTGATTGCAGGTGGCATGGACGAGAACAAGGTGTTGCGTGTGGTGGGACTGTCATCCGCGGTGCCGTTCGACAAGGCCGATCCGCTGAGTCCGGTCAATCGTCGTATCAGCATCATCGTGATGAACAAGCGGGCCGAGGATGCAGTGACTGGTGAAGATGCTGCGGTGGCGGCCAACAAGGCAGGAGCGGAAGTTGCCGGTGCAGCGGGTACTGCTGTTACTGCCGCCGGTGTCGCCGGTACTGCGGGCAAGACCGGTGCTGCTGGTGCTGCTGGTGCAACTGGCGCAACTGGTGCGACTGGCGCTGCAACATCGCCGCCAAAAGCGCCTGCATCGACCCCGGGCGCACCTGCTGCGAGCGCATCGCCCGCAACGGTCGCTGCAACGGCGGCAAGCGATGCGCTGGCGCGCGCAGCCACCATCGATCGCAAGCCGGAGCAAGCCAATGCAGCACGCTGAACCTGTCATGGAGCCCGGTATTCTTGCCCGCTCCGGCGCAATGCGCGCAGGCAGGCACGCATGACGACGCCGCGCACCCTGGTTGCCCCGCTACATGCGCTGTTGACCGGGCTGTCGGTACAGGGCGAACGTCATCTCGGTGAAGTGCAGGCCGATCTGCGGCAGACCACTGATCTGCTGGGCGCGGCCATCGACAAGCTTGGCAAAAGCTTCGCCGGCATTCACGAAACGATGCTGGCGCAGCAGGCGCTGTTGATGACGCCCTTCGATGCGCGTGGCGACGGAGTGCTTCCGCAAGACGTGCTGCGGGAACGGCTGACCCAACTGCAGGCGCAGGGCCATCTGCATGCCAATGCCGCCATGACGGCATTGCAGTTCGAAGACATGACCGGACAGCTGATCGGACGCATCGCCGGCCACGTGGAAAGCCTGCAGGCGCTGCTGGGTGCGCTGGGCGGCAGCACGGCGAAGATGACGATGCAGGATGGCGCCGTGTCCGAATCCGGGTCAGCGGCTGGTGCGCCTGGAAGCGACACCGACACCGACGCCGGCGATGCAATTGCCACGCTGCTGGCATCGCTCAACCGCGTGCTGCAGGATCAGGATGCGGCAGCGCCGACGGTGGCGCGCAAGACGGTGGCGCAGACGCACATGGACAGCGGCGACATCGAATTGTTTTGAATGAAGCGGACGGCGGGAGCAGACATGGCAAAAACGATATTGGCAGTGGACGATTCGGGATCCCTGCGGCAAATGGTGGTCTTCAGCCTGCGCGCTGCCGGTTACCAGGTGACCGAAGCCGTCGATGGCCAGGATGGGCTGGACAAGGCGCGCCTGCAGGGCTTCGACCTGGTCCTGACCGACCAGAACATGCCGCGCATGGACGGCTTGTCGCTGATCCGGGCGCTACGTGCCATCGGTAGCTATCAACAGGTGCCGATCCTGATGCTGACGACCGAATCGAGCGACGAGATGAAGGCCAAGGGCAGGGCCGCCGGCGCCAATGGCTGGCTGGTCAAGCCGTTCGATCCGCAGCGGCTGATCGAGGTCGTCAAAAAAGTGATCGGCTGATGTCGCGCCCGGCGAACCACGTCATTTCCTGGTCCGGTGGAGCAGCCGGATGACGATCGACATGACCCAGTTCTTCCAGGTCTTCTTCGACGAGACGGAGGAATTGCTGGCGGAAATGGAGAAGCTGTTGCTCTCCATCGACCTTGCCGCGCCCGATGACGAAGAGCTCAACGCCATCTTCCGGGCGGCGCATTCGATCAAGGGCGGCGCCGGCACCTTTGGCATCACCGACCTGACCGACATCACCCATGTGCTCGAAACCTTGCTCGACCTGATCCGCAAGGGCGAGATGGCGCTCACGGCGGAGCATGTTGACGCTTTTCTGGAAGCCAAGGATATTCTCAAGATGCAGCTTGATGGGCATCGCCTGCATTCGCCGGTGGATCAGCAGGCAGTCGATGCGGTGCGCAGTCGGCTTCAGGCACTGTCCCACGCCGGCCCGGGCAAAGCGGTGGCGCCGGCGCGGCGGGTGCCGCCGCCCGCCCCGGGGCTGCGACGCTTCGAAGTGGTGCTGCCGGTCGTGCCACAGCGGGATGTCGATGCGCTGGCCGCCGAGCTGGGACTGTTGGGCACGTTGACCGTGTCGCAGCCACCAGGAGGCGTGGCAAGCTTCCTTCTCGATACCGCGGAAAACACCGACGCCATCGTTGCCATCTGCTCTTTCATTCTGGAGCCCTCCGACCTGCGCATCACCGAGCTGAGCGGGGATCGGCTTGGTGGCGCCACCAGATCGGCCGACCGCGTGAGCGCAGCAGAAGCCGATCAGGGATATGGATTCTTCGAGCCGATGCATCCGCAGCAGATGGCCGGCTCGTCGCTGCTGGCAGCGGCCGAGCAGAGCGCACGGGAGAATGCACAAGGCTATGGATTTTTTGCGCCCCTCGTGCCGGCGGCTGCAGATGGGGGCGGCAATGCTGCCGGCGAGGAATCGCATGACGCAGGCATGGTCACGTCAATCAATGCCGCCGCAGCCGGTGCCAGCGAGGCCAATCGCAGTGGAGCCCGTCGCGAAGGTGAACGCGCCGAACGGGTAGCGCCGCCGCCGGCGGAATCGACCTCGATCCGGGTCAGCATCGAAAAAGTCGACCAGCTCATCAACCTGGTCGGCGAACTCGTCATCACCCAGGCGATGATCGAGCAGCGCAGCGAGACGCTCGATCCGATCCTGTATGAACGGCTGATGAACAGCATCGGCCAGCTTACCCGCAACACCCGCGATCTGCAGGAAGCGGTGATGTCGATCCGGATGATGCCGATGGATTACGTGTTCTCGCGTTTTCCGCGCATGGTGCGCGATCTGGCGGGCAAGCTCGGCAAGAAGGTGGAATTCGTCACCAATGGCGCGGCCACGGAACTCGACAAGGGCCTGATCGAGCGCATCGTCGATCCACTCACGCACCTGGTACGCAACAGCATCGATCACGGCATCGAAATGCCGGCCCAGCGCGCCGCGGCCGGCAAGAACGAGACCGGGCGCCTGTCGCTCTCGGCCAGTCATCAGGGCGGCAACATCGTCATTGAAGTGACTGACGACGGCGGCGGCTTGAGCCGCGAACGGATTCTCGCGAAGGCGCGTGAATCGGGCCTGAACGCCGGCGATGAAATGAGCGATGCCGATGTCTGGCGCCTGATCTTCGCGCCGGGTTTTTCGACGGCGGAAGAAGTCACCGACATCTCCGGGCGCGGTGTCGGCATGGATGTCGTCAAGCGCAACATCACCGCCATGGGCGGCGCAGTCGATATCCGTTCGGCGCGCGGCTTCGGCACGACGATTTCGATTTCCCTGCCACTGACGCTGGCAATTCTGGACGGCATGTCGGTGCGGGTCGGCGCGGAAGTCTACATCCTGCCGCTCGGCTATGTGGTCGAGTCGCTGCAGCCGGCGGCGGTCGATGTCAAGGAGATCAGCGGCCAGGGACAGGTGATCAAGGTGCGCGGGGAATATCTGCCGCTGATCGCCCTGTACCGGTTGTTCGACATCACGCCCGACCATACCGATCCGGCGCGCGGCATTCTCGTGATCCTCGAGTCGGACGGGCAAAAGGCAGCGCTTTTCGTGGATGACCTGGTCGGCCAGCAGCAGGTGGTGGTCAAGAATCTGGAATCGAATTACCGCAAGGTGGCCGGTATTTCCGGCGCCACGATCCTTGGCGATGGCGGTGTCTCGCTCATCATCGATGTCTCGGCAGTCTTGCGCAGCAATCAACAGCCGAAAGCCGATGCAGCGGCTGCCAGCCGGACAAGCGACGCCAGGACAGGAACGGACTCATGAAGTCAGCACAAGCGGAACGCGGCGAGACAGTCAAGGAATTCAGCTTCACGGCACAGGACTTCGATCGGGTGCGCGGGCTGATCCATCGCAAGGCAGGCATTGCGCTGGCCGATAGCAAGCAGGAAATGGTGTACAGCCGGCTGGCGCGGCGGCTGCGGGCAATCGGCATGTCGTCGTTCTCGCAATATTTGAATGCGCTGGAAAATGGCACCGATCCGCAAGAGTGGGAAGCCTTCACGAATGCGCTGACAACCAATTTGACCTCTTTTTTTCGGGAGTCGCATCATTTTCCACTGCTGGCCGACCATTTGCAAAGAGTCGCCCAGCCGATCGACATCTGGTGTTCCGCCAGTTCGACCGGCGAAGAACCGTATTCGATCGCCATGACGGCCTGCGAAGCCTTCAACACGCTCACGCCGCCGGTACGCATCATCGCAACAGACATCGATACCAATGTGTTGAACACGGCAGCTGCCGGCGTCTACGGCATGGACCGGCTGGAGAAGCTGTCGGCGGAACGAGCGCGCAAGTTTTTTCTGAAGGGCAAGGGTGCGCAGGACGGGCTGGCGCGGGTGCGGCCGGAGTTGCGGGCACTGGTCACGTTTCGACCGCTGAACCTGCTCGGAGAGAGCTGGCAGTTGAAGGGACCGTTCGACGTCATCTTCTGCCGCAACGTGATGATCTACTTCGACAAGCCGACCCAGAGCAAGATCCTGTCGCGGTTCGCGCCCCTGATGGAACCGAATGGTCTGCTTTTCGCCGGCCATTCTGAAAACTTCCTGTACGTGTCGGATGCCTTCAAGCTGCGCGGCAAGACTGTCTACGAGCTCGACACGGGCCCGAAGAAATCGCCGGTGCGCAGCGCATGAGGACAAGGCCATGAGTACGCCCGCGCAGGAACAGCTGGCCACCAATGTCTATTACGACCGCACCTTCGACCGGGATGCGGCCAAGATCCTGCCGGGCGAGTACTACTTCACGGCCAAGGACATGATGATCGTCACCGTCCTCGGCTCCTGTGTCTCGGCCTGCCTGCGCGACCGGGTCAGCGGCGTCGGCGGCATGAACCATTTCATGCTGCCCGACGGCGGTGGCGACGCCGACAGCCCGATCTCGGCTTCCATGCGCTATGGAACCTATGCGATGGAAATCCTGATCAACGAATTGTTGAAGGCCGGCGCCCGACGCGAGAACCTGGAAGCCAAGGTCTTCGGCGGCGGCAATGTGCTGCGCGGCTTCGTGGCCATCAATGTCGGTGAACGCAATGCCGAGTTCGTGCGCCATTACCTGCGTGCCGAGGGCATCCGCATCGTGGCCGAGGATCTGAACGACATCCATCCGCGCAAGGTCTATTTTTTCCCCCGCACCGGCAAGGTGCTGGTGAAAAAATTGAAATCACTGAACAACAACACGCTGGTCAATCGCGAGCAGGATTACGCAAGCCGTCTGCAAACCGGCAACCTGACCGGATCAGTCGATCTTTTTTAAACGGGAACGTTGCCATGAAAATCAAGGTTCTGATCGTCGATGATTCCGCATTGATCCGTAGCGTGATGAAGGAAATCATCAATAGCCAGCCGGACATGGAAGTGGTCGGCCAGGCGCCGGACCCGATCGTGGCGCGCGACCTGATCAAGCAGACCAATCCGGATGTGCTGACGCTGGATGTGGAAATGCCGCGCATGGACGGCCTGGATTTTCTGGAAAAATTGATGCGGCTGCGGCCGATGCCGGTGGTGATGGTGTCGTCGCTCACCGAACGTGGCTCGGAGATCACGCTGCGGGCGCTGGAACTGGGTGCGATCGATTTCGTCACCAAGCCGAAGCTCTCCATCCAGAGCGGCATGCTCGATTACACCGAGACGATCACCGACAAGATCCGGACCGCCGCCAAGGCCCGCATCAAGCCGCGCCAGATCGTCAGCGGTGCAGCGGGAGAGGGCGGCGGGCCGCTGCCGGCGTTGCGCAATCCGTTGACCAGCAGCGAGAAGCTGATCATCATCGGCGCCTCCACCGGTGGCACCGAAGCGATCAAGGAATTCCTGTTGCAGATGCCTTCCGATTGCCCGGGCATCCTGATCACCCAGCACATGCCCGAGGGGTTCACGCGCTCGTTCGCCAAGCGGCTCGACGGGCTGTGCAAGATATCGGTGTCGGAAGCCGAGGGCGGCGAGCGCATCCTGCCGGGCCACGCCTACATCGCCCCCGGCCATTCCCACCTGCTGCTGGCGCGCAGCGGCGCCAACTATGTTACCAAGCTCGATACCGGAGCACCGGTCAACCGGCACCGGCCATCGGTCGATGTGCTGTTCAATTCGGCAGCGGCAGCCGCCGGCAAGAATGCGGTCGGCGTGATTCTGACCGGCATGGGCAAGGACGGTGCGCTGGGCATGCTGGCCATGCGACATGCCGGCGCCCATAATTTTGCGCAGGACGAAGCCAGTTGCGTCGTCTTCGGCATGCCGCGCGAGGCGATTGCCGTCGGTGCGGCGCATGAGGTGGCGCCGCTGCTGGCACTGCCGGGCAAGGTGCTGGGGCATCTGGCGGCCCAGGGCAGCCGCGCCTTGCGGGTTTGAGCGGACGGTTTCACTTCTCGGTGCCGCCACTCGGTGCCGTCCATGCATGCCGGGTGTGGCATAACGGCCATTCTGCGCGATTGTTTTTGGCCGACAGAGTGGAATTGATGCAAAAGCAACCGCTGCGGCGGTGCATAATGTGGTGACGCAAAGCAAGTCTATGCAATGCAATCAATCCACGGATTCCTGGAGTCATCATGGCTGGTCCCAACACAAAATTTCTCGTCGTCGATGATTTTTCGACAATGCGGCGCATCGTTCGCAATCTGTTGAAGGAGCTTGGCTACACCAATGTCGATGAAGCCGAAGACGGCGCGATGGCGCTGGCAAAACTGCGCGCCGAGAAATTCGATTTCGTCGTCTCGGACTGGAACATGCCGATCATGGATGGATTGACGATGTTGCAGAACATCCGCGCCGATCCGGCATTGTCAAAACTCCCGGTGCTGATGGTGACAGCCGAGGCGAAGAAGGAGAACATCATCGCCGCGGCCCAGGCCGGTGCCAATGGCTATGTGGTCAAGCCGTTTACTGCCGCCACGCTCGATGAAAAGCTCAGCAAGATCTTCGAAAAACTGGCTGCCGCCGGCGCCTGATCCGGACCATTCATGTTCGACCTCAATTACATTGTCCGTGAACCGCTGCTCGATCCGAAGCAGCAGATCATCGGCTATGAACTGAGCGTGCAGCATCCGGAGTCGGATCGCGAGATCGTCACGCCGGCCGATGATTTTCGGGCGCTGGCCAGCTTTGTCGGCCAGCAGATGCAGGATGAGGCCAACGGCTGGTTGCTAGGCACGAACAAGATTTTCTTGAAAGCGGTGCCGGCGTTGCTGGGCTGCGAAGAAGTGCAGGCGCTGCCGGGCGAGCACGTGGTGCTGTCGGTGCGTCTGGCTGACCTGGGCGATGCCGATACGCTGGCGATGGTCAAGGACCTGCGAGCCAAGGGCTTCGGTATTTCGCTCTGCGAAGCTGACGCCATTGCCCAGGACCGCACGCTGCTCTCGGTTGCCACGCACCTGGAGATCCAGTTCGCGACGACGGATTTCCCGACCCAGGCCAAGATCTACGGTGCGCTGAAGAATTCGACGGTGCGCATGATCGCACGCCAGATCAGCAGCTGGAAAGAATACGACTCTTGCGCAGGGCTGGGTCTGGACGCCTTCATCGGCAACCTGTACCTGACGCCGCGCGAGAGCACCGGCGCGACGACCAAGGGCCTCAATCCGGGCCAGGTGCTGATCCTGCAGCTGATGGACATGGTGCGCAAGAATGCCGATGTCAGGAAGCTTGAGGATGTCCTGAAGCGCGATGCCGCGTTGTCGTACAAACTGCTTCGCTACATCAATTCCGCTGGTTTCGGCCTCGGCGCCGAGATCCAGTCAATGCGCCATGCGGTGGCGATGCTCGGGTATTCGCCGCTGTATCGGTGGCTGTCGGTCCTGCTGGCCACCGCCAGCAGCGGCGGGCAGTCGGCGATCCTGATGCATACGGCGATCGTGCGGGCGCGCTTTGCGGAACTGCTGGGCGCTGCCGTGCTGCCGAAGAACGAAGCCGAGAACCTGTTCGTGGCCGGCATGTTCTCCCTGCTCGACCGCCTGCTGGGCGTGCCGATGGACGATGTCCTGGAAAACATCCAGCTCTCCGAGCCGGTCACGCAGGCGTTGCTGCACCGGGATGGCATGTACGGCCCGTTCCTTAAACTGGCCGAGTCGGGCGAATTCGACAATGGCCCGATCGCAGAACTGGCCGAGGGTCTGTTCATCGGTCCGGACAAGGTGAACCAGGCGCACAATGCGGCGCTGATCTGGGCACAGAATCTCAAGTTGTAGAAATCTGCGACGGCGGGCTGGATGCTGTCGCTTGGCATGTCGATCGGGTTTGAAAACCAAGACAGCCGGTTGCCTGCCAGGCGCAAAACCTGCGATCCGGCGAATCACACGCCGCAAAACAGGCGACGCGCTCCACCGCACGATCCGCTCAGGGATTTCCATTTTCCTGCGGCACCAATAAAGCCCTGTTTTCCCCGCCTGTTCCTGTGATGCCACAGCGAGGCCGACACCGATAATCCTCCCTGATGGTTCGCAACAGTGTCGCCATCGACGCTGCGGAACCCGATCCAGGAACAGGAGTCGGCAGTGGCCGAAGACAGCGATCTCGAAAAAACCGAACCGGCCTCACAGCGCAAGCTGGATCAGGCCCGGGAGGACGGCGACGTTCCCCGTTCGCGCGAGCTCGCCACCTGCACGATCCTGCTGGCCGGCGGTGCCGGCCTGTGGATCACCGGCGGCAGCATGATGCGCCAGTTGAACCACATGCTGACGGCTGGCCTGACGCTCGATCGCAGCCAGGTCTATGACTTCGATCTGCTCACCGCGCGCATTGCCGGCAATCTGGGTGATCTGCTGCTGGCCTTTGCACCCCTGGCGGGTCTCCTGATGCTGGTGGCGCTAGGTTCGCCGTTGCTGATCGGCGGCTGGCTATTTTCCAGCAAGGCGCTGGCGCCGAATTTCGCACGCATGAATCCGCTGTCCGGCATCACCAACCTGATCTCCAGGAATGCCCTGGTCGAACTCGGCAAGGCGATCGGCAAGGCGACCGTGGTCGGGCTGATCGCCTACCTCGTCATCTCGCGCCAGTTCGATGCCGTCATCAACCTGGCCAGCGAGCCGCTCAGCACCGGAGCGGCGCATGTGGGCCACATGATGCTGGTGACCTTCCTGTCGATCGTCGGCGGCCTGGTGCTGATTGCCGCCATCGACGTGCCATATCAACTCTGGCATTACGCCGACAAGCTGAAAATGACGCGCCAGGACGTGCGCCAGGAAGCCAGGGAATCCGATGGTAATCCGGAGATCAAGGCCAAGATCCGGGCCCAGCAGCGCGAGATGGCCAAGCGCCGCATGATGAGCGAGATTCCGACCGCCGACGTGGTGGTGACCAACCCGACCCACTACGCCGTCGCGCTGCGCTATGCCGATGGCAAGATGGGCGCGCCCCGCGTGATCGCCAAGGGCGCCGATGCGGTCGCTGCGCGGATTCGCGAGATCGCCGCCGAACACAACATCCCAACGCTCGAAGCCCCGCCGCTGGCGCGTGCCCTGTTTCAGCATGCGGAACTGGGCGACCAGATTCCCGAGGCGCTTTACACCGCCGTGGCCGAAGTGCTGGCTTATGTATTCCAGCTGCGCAGTTTCCGCAAGGATGGCGGCCTGAAGCCGGTCCTGCCGACGGCGTTCGACGTGCCGCCGGCGCTCGATCCGCATGATCCGGCCTTTGCCGCAGCCAAGGCGGCCGCAGATGCAGCGAAGATCGCCCGGGCCGGGGCGGATGGTCAACTTTCCACCAGGACGCAGCGATGAATTCCCTCAAACTCCCCCTCTGGATGTCGGGCGTGAATTCACGTGCCTTCGCCGCGCCGATCATCATCATCATGATGCTGTCGATGATGGTGCTGCCGCTGCCGGCCTTCGTGCTGGATATTTTCTTCAGCTTCAACATCGCGCTGTCGGTGATCGTGCTGCTGACCAGCCTCTACACCATCAAGCCGCTCGACTTCATGGCGTTTCCGACGGTGCTGCTGGTCTCCACGATGCTACGCCTGTCGCTGAACGTGGCCTCCACCCGCGTGGTGCTGACCGAAGGCCATACCGGCCCGGACGCCGCCGGCAAGGTGATCGAAGCCTTCGGCCATTTTCTGATCGGCGGCAATTACACGGTCGGTATCGTGGTGTTCGTGATCCTGACCATCATCAACTTTACGGTCGTCACCAAGGGCGCCGGCCGAATCGCCGAGGTCGGCGCGCGCTTCGCCCTGGATGCGATGCCGGGCAAGCAGATGGCGATCGACGCCGATCTGAATGCCGGCCTGATCGTCGAAGCCGAAGCTCGCCGGCGCCGTACCGAAGTCGCGCAGGAAGCCGAGTTCTATGGCGCCATGGACGGCGCCAGCAAATACGTGCGCGGCGACGCGGTGGCCGGCATCATCGTGACAGTGATTAACGTCATCGGCGGCCTGATGGTCGGCATGATCCAGCATGACATGGACTTCGGCGCAGCCCTGAAGAACTACACGTTGCTGGCCATCGGTGACGGCCTGGTGGCGCAGATTCCTTCGCTGATCATCTCGACTGCGGCAGGTGTGGTGGTCTCTCGCGTGGCCTCGGACCAGGATATCGGCGGCCAGCTGATCGGCCAGCTGTTCGCCAAGCCGCAGGTGCTTTACATCACGGCAGCCATCATCGGCGGCATGGGCCTGATTCCGGGCATGCCGCATGTGGCATTCCTGCTGCTGGCCGGCGCCATGGCCGGCACTGCTTATGCCATCACCCAGCGCGCCAGGAAAGCGGCGCTGCCGGCCGAGGCACTCGATGCCGCGCCGCCATCGCCACCGGCCGAGATGGAAGAGGCGACGATGCAGGACATCGTGCCGGTCGACACGCTTGGCCTCGAAGTGGGTTACCGCCTGATCCCGCTGGTCGACAAGGGGCAGGGCGGCGAGCTGCTGCGTCGGATCAAGGGCATTCGCAAGAAGTTCGCGCAGGAAGTCGGTTTTCTGGCGCCACCGGTGCATATCCGCGACAACCTCGAATTGAAGCCGACTGCTTATCGGATCACGTTGAAGGGCGTCGAAGTCGGCAGCGGTGAATCGCTGGCCGGCCAGTTCCTGGCGATCAATCCAGGCATGGTCAGCGGCCCGCTTCCCGGTCCGATCACCGCCGATCCGGCATTTGGCCTGCCTGCCACCTGGATCGATGCATCGCTGCGCGAACAGGCACAGGCCATGGGGTACACGGTGGTCGACGCCGGTACCGTGGTGGCGACCCATCTGAATCATCTGATCACCAGTCATGCCGCCGAACTGCTCGGGCGCCAGGAACTGCAGCAGTTGCTCGATCACCTGGCCAAGGAGTCGCCGAAGCTGGTCGAGGACGTGGTGCCGAAGCTGGTCCAGATCGGCACCCTTCAGAAAGTATTGCAGAACCTGCTGATCGAAGGCGTGCACATCCGCGACATGCGCACCATCATCGAGACGATTGCCGAGCATGCCGGCGCGACCACCGAATCGAACGAGCTGACCGCGCTGGTACGGGTGGCGCTGGGCCGGGCCATCGTGCAGCAGCTGTTCCCGGGCACCAACGAGCTGTCCGTGATGACGCTGGACAATCGCCTCGAACGCCTCTTGATGCAAGCCCTGCAGGCCAGCGGCGCGGACGGCGCAGGCATCGAGCCGGGCCTGGCCGACACCCTGGCGCAACAGACCGAATTGGCGACCCGCCAGCAGGAGCAGATGGGCCTGACGCCGGTGCTTCTGGTGCCGGCGCCACTGCGGGCCCTGCTGGCGCGTTTCCTGCGCCGCGCGATACCCCAATTGAAAGTTCTCTCGCACTCCGAAGTTCCTGATTCGAAGACGATTAAAGTCACCAGCCTGGTTGGAGCATAAGCATGAACGTCAAAAAATTTATCGGTGGTTCTGCCCGCGAAGCCCTGCGGATGGTGCGCGAGGCGCTCGGCGCTGATGCCGTGATCCTGTCGAACCGGAATGTGCCGGGCGGTGTCGAGATCATGGCGCTGGCCGGCGAGGACATGTCCTCCCTGGCTGCACCGGTGGCGATCGATCGGCAGGCACAGGTGGCCGACACCCGGACGACGGCCATAGCACCGGATACCTTTGCCAATGCGGGCATCAGCAGGTCAATGGACCAGGCTGCTGCAGTGGCGGCGCAGCCGGCGGTCTTGCCGGAGCCGGCACTGGTCGCCTTTGCCCGCGCGCGGCAGACCGAACATGCGCACGCGCAAGCTGGCCTGGGCAACCTGCGTGGCGCCCTGCAGCAGGGCGCGCAAGTGGCGCAGTCCGACGAGATGCCGGATGCATCGCCCCTGGCGCAGATGCGTGCTGCGCCGGGGGCAAGCCTGGCAACAGCACGGTCGGACATGATCGTCCCGGCGGCGGCGGAAATGACTGCCATGATGGAAGAGATCCGCGCGATGCGCAGCATGCTTGAATCGCAGCTGGCAGAACTGACCTGGTCGAGCCAGGCGCAGCGCGAGCCGGCAAAATCGGCCGTGCTGCGCGAATTGCTGGCAGCCGGTTTCAGCGCCAGTCTGGCCCGCTTCCTGATCGAGAAGATGCCTGCAGCCAGTACCCTGGAAAGCGGCATGAAGTGGATTCGGCAAATCCTTGCCCGCAACCTGTCGACCGTCGGCAATGAAGATGAAATGATCGAGCAGGGCGGTGTGTTCGCGCTGGTCGGCCCGACCGGTGTCGGCAAGACCACCACCACCGCCAAGCTGGCGGCACGCTGTGTCATGCGCCATGGGCCCGGCAAGCTGGCATTGATCACCACCGACGGCTATCGGATTGGTGGCTATGAGCAGCTGCGGATCTACGGCAAGATCCTGGGCGTGATGGTGCATTCGGTGAAAGACCAGGCCGACCTCAAGATCGCGCTCGATGAATTGAAAGGCAAGCACACGGTGTTGATCGATACCGTCGGCGTCAGCCAGCGCGACAAGATGGTGGGTGAGCAGGTCGCCATGCTGTCGGGCGCCGGTGGCAACGTCAAGCGGCTGCTGTGCCTGTCGGCCACCTCCACCGGCGAAACCTTGAACGAAGTCGTGCGCGCTTACCATGGCGATGGCCTGACCGGCTGCATCATGACAAAACTTGATGAAGCCGCGACGATTGGCAACGTTTTAGATGTAGTCATCCGGCAGAAATTAAACTTATACTACGTTGCTAACGGTCAACGTGTGCCGGAAGATCTGCACGTCGCCAATCAACAATATCTGGTCGACCGCGCCTTCAAGCTCAAGCGCGAGACCGCGCCGTTCCAATTGCAGGACACGGAGCTGCCGCTGGTGATGGCCAACACGGCACGACACATGAACGACGCAACGCTGCGCGGGGTGCAACTTGGCTAATTTCGATTTCGATCAGGCAGAAGGACTGCGCCGCATCCTGGCCGGCCCGCGGCCGCGTGTGGTGACTTTCGTCTCGGCCAGCAGTGCGCTGGACAAGAGCACGATGCTGGCCAATCTCGGCGCCTCGATGGCTGCTGCCGGCAACGCCGTGCTGCTGCTCGACGCCTGCGTCGCCCCGCGTGGCATCACGGCCCAGCTCGGCATGCAGCCTGGCGCGACGCTGCAGGACGTGGCACGCCAGGAGCGGGCATTGAACGAAGTGGCGCAATTGATGCCGCAAGGTTTTGGGGTGGCCACGCTGACCCGCGGGTCGCTGCTGCGCAGCGCACTCGATGTCGACAGCGCCCGCCGCTTGTCGAATGCCTTCGGCGTGCTGGCTTCGCAGACCGATATCCTGATCGTCGACGCCGAACTGGATGCGAACGACGCCTTGCCGCTGGAGGCCATGGGAACCGGCGACATCGTCGTGCAGGTCTCGCCCGACGCTGCCTCCATCCAGCAGGCCTACGCCATCATCAAGCGCCTCAACGCGCAACTCGGCCGCCGGCCATTCGGCGTGCTGGTGACAGGCGCAGCCGAGCGGGAAGCAAAAATCGTTTTTGACAACATGGCGCAGGCTGCCAGCCGGTATCTGGCATTGCCGCTGCATTCGGTCGGCTCGGTGCCGGCGGACGAGCATGTCGGCCGCGCAGCCAGGCTCGGTCGCAGCGTGACGGATGCCTTTCCGCTGGCCCGCGCATCGGTCGCATTCCGCCGCCTGGCCGAGGGTTTTGGTTTGACGGGAAGCCAGGCGATGCAGGCCATGAACACGATGCGCGCCATGCCGGCCGGCGCGTTGCCGGGCGTCTGAGGTTTCGCACATGTACACGGCGCATGGCAAGTCCGACAAGAATCAACTGCTCAAGGACCATGCGCCGCTGGTCAAGAAACTTGCCCACCAGATGAAGGCCAAGCTGCCGCCGAGCGTGGAAGTCGATGATCTGATCCAGGCCGGAATGATCGGCCTGCTCGACGCCGTCAATCGTTATGAAGACACCCATGGCGCGCAGTTCGAGACCTATGCCGTGCAACGCATCCGCGGCGCCATGCTCGATGAACTCCGCAGCAGCGACTGGATGCCGCGCAGCATGCGCCAGAACATGCGCAAGATCGAGGTCGCAATGAATGCGCTGCAGCAGCGCCTGGGCCGCCCACCGACTGAAACCGAGGTCGCCAAGCAGTTGAAGATGACCCTGGTCGAATATCAGGAGCTGCTGACCGACGGCGGCGGGCATCAACTCGTGTATTACGAAGATTTTCATGATGGCGAGGGCAACGAGCATTTCCTGGATCGCTACTGCAGCGACAATGCCAGCGACCCATTGAAGGCGTTGATGAATACCGGCTTTCGCCAGGCCGTGATCGATGCCATTCTCGCCCTGCCCGAGCGCGAGAAAATCCTGATGGGCCTGTACTACGAGCAGGAAATGAATCTCAAGGAAATCGGCGCCGTGATGGGTGTGTCGGAATCCCGCGTCTGCCAGTTGCATAGCCAGGCGATCGCCCGCATGCGTGCCAACCTGAAGGAGAGAGCGTGGACTGGGGTAGCGTAGCCGGATTGCTGCTGGCCCTGACCGGCATTCTGGCCGGCCAGTTGCTCGAAGGCGGGCGCATCGGTTCATTGGTGCAGCCGGCGGCGTTTTCGATCGTCATGATCGGCACCATGGGCGCGGTGCTGCTGCAATGTGGCCTGGACAATTTCGTGCGGGGCGTGAAGCTGGCGCGCGGCGCCTTCATCCTGCCTGTCAACGATTCGTCGCAGTTGCTGCACGATGTCACGATGTGGAGCGCCACTGCCCGGCGCGAAGGCCTGTTGAGCCTGGAGCGTTTTCTCGATCGCCAGACCGACCCTTTCATCGAAAAAGGTTTGCGCATGGTGGTCGACGGCATCGAGCCCTACAAGCTGCGCGAGACGCTGGAGATCGCGATTGCCGGTTTCGAGACCCGCCAGCGACAGGCAATCAGGATCTGGGAGGCCGCTGGCGGCTATGCGCCCACCGTCGGTATCCTCGGCGCCGTGCTGGGCCTGATTCACGTGATGGAAAATCTCTCCGATCCATCCCGTCTGGGCAGCGGCATCGCCGTTGCTTTCGTGGCGACGATCTACGGCGTTGGCTTCGCCAACCTGGTTTTCCTGCCGATCGCCGGCAAGCTCAAACTGCTGGTCGCGCGCGATGTATTGCGCCGCGAAATGCTGGCCGATGCCTTCGGCTGCATTGCCACCGGCGACAACCCGCGCCTGATCGAAGAGCGCATGGCAACGTATCTTTACTGAGACGCCCGTCTTCATGAGAACCAATTCCACGCGTGAACGCCGGCGTCAGCAGGCCACCCGCCGACAGGTAGAGGAAGAGCCGGACAACCACGATCGCTGGCTGGTGTCGTATGCCGATTTCATGACGCTGCTGTTCGCGTTCTTCGTCGTGATGTACGCGATTTCATCGGTCAATGAAGGCAAGTACCGCGTCCTGTCCGACGCCATCGGCAGCGCCTTCGGCCGCCCGCCGATCCTGCTCGACCCGAACCAGCCATTGCTGCCGCCGCGCACGCCCGGCCTGCAGTTGCCGCGCACCCGCACCAACGACCTTCTATTGCGCCGAGAACGCGAAAAAATGACCGGCATGGCGCGCGAGTTGCTCAATGCCCTGGCCCCGCTGGTCAGCCAGGGCAAGATCCGCGTAACCCAAACCGCCCGCGGCGTGAGCATCGAGATCAGCGACAACATTCTCTTTGCCCAGGGCGAAGCGGGGCTGAGCAATCAGTCGAGCGATGTGCTCAAGGCGATCGCCCAGGTCATCAAGAGCGACAACCATGCAGTGCAGGTCGAGGGCCATACCGACAACGTCCCGATCAGCCGCGCGCAGTTTCCGTCGAATTGGGAATTGTCGGCGGTGCGGGCCAGCAGTGTGGTGCGCTTGTTCATCGAGAACGGGGTCGGCGAGAACCGGTTGGTGGCGATTGGACATGGGTCGAATCAGCCGGTGGCGTCGAATGAGACGCCGGAGGGAAGGGTCCGGAATCGGCGGGTGCAGGTGGTGATTCTGGCGGGGTTGCCGGAGGTGGTGACGGAGGTTGGGTTGGGGAAGAAGTAAGGTCACGGTAGACGGGCTCATGGATCCACTTCAGGGGTTTGAAGAGGATGAAGGCCAGGATGGAGAGGCAGAAGAGCAGCGGGATGCTAAACCCCAGATACAGTACGACTGTCTTCTGCGAAGAAAATGTCGGGGGAATGAGATCGGAAATGGTGATCGCATGTCCAATTATTCTTGAGGTGAGGATATAGGCAGTGATTGCCATGATGCTTAAAATGCTCAGCGTAAGAAGGCGCTTCTGATAGCTGGCGAGAATGAAGATGACCGCCCAGCCAAGCCCGAATGCTGATGGTCCAAAATAAACCAGATATACGAAAATACGGGCCTCGAAATTTGCGAGCAGAAGGACGAAGGCAAATCCCTCCTGCTCCGGCTTCGGCCCCATGACTCCAAATAATACAAACAGATAGCTGATTGCGTAACCGAAAATTGCGCAGCAAATTGTGTAAGCAATCTGGCGATCATTTCCAAAATTTACGCGTAACTTCATTCGCAGGCGCCCTGAAGGTTGCGGGGAGCCGCAATGTTCGACGGTAAAATTGCGCCTGGATATTGACCACCTGCAAGCGGCCCTAGATAGGTTTCGCGTTTCGCCTGAGCGCAGTTCTTCGAGTACGCAGGCAGGTTGCCTAATCCTAAATCGTCTAACCGGAACGCCAGCGCCGCGATTTTTTCATCGATGTTTTGGATTCGGTTCCATCCTTGCAAAAACGGTACCAGCGCCTCAAAGTTGCTATTCGATGGCGCTTGGTTCCCATTACCAACGCTGTTAAAATTTTGAATTTTTGCAAATACCTCTTTTTCCATTTCAAGGGTACGCGCTTCGTTTTGATTCCAATTACCGAATTCGCCTATCGCTAAAATTTCGATATCGCGCCGGCTTGCGATCTCGGCGGCTGTCACCCTATGATTGTAGGTCTTGTCGGGAGAGTGACCGTATGCCCCGTGTCCAAAACCTGCATTCACGGGGATGGGCGCATTGTTCTGATCTCGATGGCCAAAAGTGTCTTCGAACGCATGCAAAAACTCGCCGAAAAATTGCGCTCTGCCGCAGCGTGTTGGCGCATCGTGTGCGTCAATCAATAATCTCCGCAACTGTGGGTTTACCGGGTTGATATAGCGACGATTGATGTAACTTTGGGTCTCTGCGTTGAAAGTCAATTGGTAAAGTGCTTCGCCAGTTGTGCGAGATGGATCATAATTCGTAGTGCTGTACCAGTCAGGGCTTGTTGTCGTGAAGTGATAGCTTGTCAGCCTGTTCAACACTTGAGTCCGGTTTAGCTGATTAACGTTCGCGAATTGATTGGCATCATCCACTGGCCAAGTATCCGGATTGTCATCGATATATTGCGTAGCCAACGCGATCGTTCGTGCCTCCTGATAACCTAGCCCCGCCGTACGCGCGAGGAAAAACGTCATGTAGTAATGGACGTCTGCTTCATAGAGTCCCAACTGATCGGTCCGGTTCAATGGATCGCTTCCGACGTATCCGTAGGGCTGCAGACCACCCGCCAGCCCGATCGGGTCGGGCGTCAGATATCTGCCAAGTGCTGGATCGTAGTCGCGCTGGTAGTTGTAGTGGAGGCCTGTTTCCGCATCGAAGATCTGACCCGGCAGGCGCAGATCCATTGTAAATGTCGAGGCATCGTCAACTGTCGTCGGTGCGCTGGTCAATCGCGCTTGTCCGAACGGTGCCGTGTGCGCCTGCCACACGACTTTTTGCCGGGCATTGGTGACGACCTGCGGTGTACCGAGGTGATCGGTATGGATCGCGTGAATGGCACCGGTTGTGTGCGCCGGCACGCTTGCCTTTTCTGGATCACCTGACAGCAGACCC
Organism: Herminiimonas sp.; assembly: GCA_043729515.1. Classification (GTDB taxonomy): domain Bacteria; phylum Pseudomonadota; class Gammaproteobacteria; order Burkholderiales; family Burkholderiaceae_D; genus JANXSS01. The sequence continues at coordinate 7,956 of JAYTLK010000006.1, read as the reverse complement.
TGCATCGAGCGCCAAATCTTGTTCAGACCATCCGGTGCGGGCTGCATCATGATCTTGGCGATCGGTTTGCCGTCGAGGTAGACGTAATGCGCCAGGATGTGACCATTGACGTTGGCCTGAGCTGCAAGGCGTTGTTCGCGGTACAGGCTGTAAATGGTCGCCGCATTGCCGTGCGTGCCTTTCCCAAACACGGTTTTTGCGATCCGTTCGCCGAGTGCGTTGTAATGGTACTGCGCAACTGGCTTGCCACTGGTGTCAAGCAGGGCGATCGGGCGTCGGGCGGTGTTGTAGATCGTGCGACGGGCCCCACCAGGGTTGGCTTGGTCGTCGCGCCGGACGCCTGTATTCGTGCCGCCATCCGGGCCGCTGCGTGCGGCGCTTTTTCCGTCGCGTGCTGCCGGGCCGATGGAGTGATCGTTGGTCTGACTGAAATCGAACTGCAACAACGGTACGCCGGTAGGGTCAAATAACCATGCGCTTTTCACGAGATCATGCCGCTCGGTAGCGACGTCTGACAGTGCGCCGTGCGCCGTCACCGCGGGCAGTCGCGCGGTGAGCCTCTGCGTTGCCAAGACCGAGACGGCGGGAGATCGATCCCGTAATGTGCCGGTTACGTGATTCGAATCGACTACTTGATCGGTCTCGACGGTGTCGGTACCAGTCACGGCAATCAACCGATTCGTTCCGGTGCCATACCGATAATGCTGCGTACCCGACGCGTCGCGCAGCGAGCTTCGATTTCCACCGCGATCGTAGGTCAACTTCGTCTGTTCCCGGTTGCCTGAGGTGATGCGGGTCAGCCGATTCAGCCGATCATAGGCATAGTGTTCGGTATCGACTGCTTGCCGGGCTCCGCCTTCCGGATCCAATTGCTGGCGTTGCGACATGACCAATCGGCCGGCGTCGTCATGGCGGCTCATCTGCTGATAGACGATGCTGCTCTTCGCCGGCACGTCTGCGAACCAGGCAGAGCCACTGGGCCATGCTCTACCAGGTGCGATGGCAGTGTCTGCCGGGCGCAGGCCCAGGTCCAGGCCCAGGCCGGGCGTACGGTCAGTCAGCTTGGCCACCCGGCCGGTCGCGTCCAGGGCAATCGCCCGTCGTACGCCATTGCCATGGGTATAGCCGAGAATGCCCGCGACCCCGTCTTGTCGCACGTCGCTGACAACGATCTGGTCGTCGAAGTACAGCGCTTCCAGTTGGCCCGGGACAGCGGCCGCAGTCGAGATCAAGGTGGATCTTGAAGGTGGTACCGCATCGTCGATGTTCATGCCTGCACTGGCGTAGGTTACCGAGTCCAGGCGTCGTCGAGCTTCGATCTCTGCCTTGCCATCAGTGTTTTCGCCGGCATCACCATTCTCCGCATAACGATAGCGCAGCACATGACCGTCGGGCAGGGTCTGACGCGATAGCTTGCCGGTGTCGTTCCACGCATTGAAGGTATCGAACTGCAAACCCGGCAATGGAGAGGCCTTGCCGTTCGCGTTGGAAGAGGATGCCTGTTTCAAATCTGCGGAAGCATCGACCCGCGCCATCCATTCGCGGGTATGAACAATCTGTCCGATGGCGTCGTAGCGATAGCGGGTCTGCTGCGTGATCCGGGCGGTCCCTGGGGCAAGCGTCGTCACGTCCTGCAATCGCGCACCGAGATACCGGTAGCGCACCAGGGCCGTCTCGCCGTCGATGCCCTTGGTGAGAATACGACCTGCGTGGTCGTAAGCGAAACGGGTGGTAATACCGGTTTCGTCGATGCTGGCAAGCACCCGGCCTGCTGCGTCGAACCGGCGCAAGCGAATGCCACTGTCCGGACTTGCCTCGGCGATCGTGCGACCAAAATCATCTTGCCAGCGCCGGGTTGTCACGCCGTTCGGATCGGTGATGTCGGTGAGATTGCCATTCGCATCGTAGCGCATGCGGGTCTGCGCCGCGTCGCTTGTGCCAGCCGCCGCGATCGTGCGCAGCGGGTGGTCTTCTGCGTCATGGTCGATGTGCATGACAACGCCCATCGGATCGACCATCTTGTCAAGATTCCCACGCGCGTCGGTGTGCATGACAAGGCGCGTGCCGTCTGTTCCTGTCTGCGATTGTGGATGGCCGAGCGCATCGTAGTCGAATGTGGTGCGATAGACGCGCGGTGCAGAGGCTGCGGTGTCCGTATCCGTTTCGGTGCTGGTACTGCTCCTCAGTTCGGCTTTCAGCTGCCTCGCTTCGGTATCGGTCGTGATCGATTCGCTGCTGCCGTTCGGGAAAATCTGCTTGATCAGGCGCCCGGTTGCATCGTGGATGAACGACGTGTGCAGCCCGCCCGGCAGCGTGATGCCAATCAGGCGGCCGGCGGGATCGTAGTCGTATCGGAGGATTCGCGTCTGGAGTCCAGGTAGGACGGAAGCAAAGGGATCGCTCGGATTTGCCTTTTGCGCGTTCGCCCTCGCGATGTCGTCGATCGGTGCAGCGTCAATGCGGATCGTCAACGGCTGGCCGCGCCAGTTGCGAATAAAACGAATCGTATGGGCCGTCACGCCATCGCTGGTGCGGATCAACAGCGGCCGCAACGCCGCATCGCGTGCGACGACCTGGGTCACAAGGTTACTCGGTGCGATCAGGCGCGTCACGAGGCCGGTCGCCGGGTCATGCTCGGTGCGGGTAATGTCACTGTCGGCTGGACCAGGATTGCCTTTTGCATTGGCCAGCGGGCCATCGACTTCCGTGCGCGCACCGCGTGAATCGTAGGCATAAGCGATGCTTCGGCTGATCCGTCCAGATGCTGTCCGGCCACCGACCGAAGGAGAAAATCCGGTTTCGTCGATGCCCACCGGCAGACGGCGCGTCAATTCGGTATCGCCATACCGGATCGCAATGCGGTGCTCGGCCCCGGGCACGACACTCGGCGACACGATCGTGCGCGGCATGGAGCGACCATCGTCATATTCGTAACGATGCAATAAACGGCGCTGCCCGAAAGCGGCTCCTCGTGCGTCATAAGCCTGATGCCACTCTGCGCTCAAGCGACCCGAGCGATCATATTCGTGGAAATCGGTGGAGGCAGGCTTGTGGTCTGTTTCGGTCAGGCGCGTGATTGCCGTCAGCATGCCGTCGGCACGCCATCGATAGCGCAGGTTGGTCGGTCCGCAATGGCTGCAGCCGGGTCCGATTGCCTCAAGCAGCCGGTATTCGCCGCCGACGATGCCGTGGCGATACACGGTGCGCTGGCCAAGGCTGTTGGCAATGACAGTCACGCCCGGTTGGGTGAAATCCAGCGTCACCTGACCGATGCCGGTGCCTTCGATGAGCCGCGCAGGCTGGGTGGGACGGCCGTCGGCGCCTGTAGCCAGACGAGCGGGGCTGCCGCGCACGGTCAATATCGCGCGGCCCTGTACATCGTAGAGATAAGTGGCGATTCGTCGCTGTACCGACCGCTGTAACAGGGGTGCCGGATGCACTTCCGAGATCCCGGTCAGGAATGCCGGATGCATCGGATCTTCGAAGTGATAGGCGCGACCGGACGCGTCGTCCGGAAATGTGACCGAGGCCAGATTGGCAGCTTGTCTCGCCTGTAATGCTGCATCCGTCGTCGCGCCGATCACGCCATACCGATAGGAGAACCGACCGACCGGACTATCGATGGCCACCACACCGCGAAAGCCGGAGCCTGCACCGCGCGTCGGGTAATGCAGTTGCAACCGCCGCCCCTGCGGATCGGTCACTTGCAACAGCATTCCCGCGAGGTCGCGCTGCAGGGTGACGAACTGGCCGCCGGGTGCAACGATCTGCATGAGCTTGCCACGGTGGTCGAAATTCAAGACGCGGCCGTTCATCCAGGTCCAGGCAAACTCCTCACCCGCTGCAGTCCGCCGGATGTGGACGGTTCCCGTGCCAGGCCGGGTGCCTGCGCAGGAACTCGGGTCGTTCGGATTGCGGTTGAAGGTCGCGCGGTTGCCGTCTGCCTGAACGATCTGGATCGTGTTTCCGATTACGTATAACGCGGTGTCATAGGACAAGGCCCAGCCACGACCGATGATGCCCGGGGTTGCGCCCTGCGTCGCGTTGACACTGTTGTAATGGCGGATGATCTCCAGTCCAAGCACGCCGGGCAGGGCGGGCATGTCGGCTTCCCGCTGGTACTTGTTGCCGTTGATAAGGTTGATCGGATTGCCGGCGCCGACATCCGTGCCACCCTGGCCAGTCTGGCTGGCGGCGTCGCTGGCGCTGCCACAGGTATTGCCGGCAGCAGGCGGTCCGCACCTTCTAGGGCCGGCGGGAGTCGATGCACCTGCGGCCGGCGATGCAGTCATTCCAGGCTCGACCGGCAGTGCGCAACTCATGGCGATCCCGCAGCCACTCGCGGGCGCGGACTTCAGCGGCCCGTCGGCAAATGCGGGTTGCGCGCCACTGGTCAGGACCAGCAGCATGACCACCATCCAGAGGCATCGGATCAGCGCCAGCCGGCCGGCGGGCATCGGCCGCGGCAGTCGCCGTCGTGATGCAGTGGCAACCGAGCCGGAACCGGAGGGTTGCAGTGCTGATCGAAGGGATTTTGCAGGATGAAAGTCGTGCGTGTCGGGCGACGGCGAAGCAGACATGGTTTTTGGGCACGGGAGCCGATGAGGTTGACAAAAAGTCAACACGCATGGTCGGCATGCAGGCGCGGAGTGGCGACGTTAATTCAAAAAATTAACGCGAAAAGCTGAAGTGGCGGTTTGGAAGCGCAGGCGCTCGGTGGACGACAGCCCGGATTCACCTGTCATCGGCGCGAAAAAAAACGGCGCCGATGCGCCGTTGTCGATGGATCTTGCGAAGAAAAAAATCAGATTACTGTCAGGCGCCGCCCGATCGGCAAACTACCCGACCACCAACCCGCGCCCCATGCCACGCTGGCTGGCCTGCCCATCCGGTCCATAAAAGTTGCCGCCATTACCCTGCACGCGCAAGACATTCAGCGCGTTCTGGTTGCGCGCCATGTGGCTGTTGATCAGCAAGCCATTGATGCGGTTGATTTCCTGCGCCTGGCGGGCCATTGCGATAAGGACGGTCCAGGCGCTGCTTGCAGCCGGGTGGGCCGGCTTGCCATCGCGGCTCTGGTCGATCCAGGCTTGCATGCCCGCTTCGCTGGCGACCAGCCCCATGACGCCCAGGATGCGATGACGGTGCGTTGCCAGTTCCGACATCTGCGCCACCAGCGGCGCCTTGCGTTCGGTGACCATCGACAGGCTGTCGATGTCGGCCGAGATCAGCAGCGCCTGTTCCTGATTGAGCACGTCGATCAGCTGGCGGGCAGCCTGCTGCTCTTGCTGCAAGGTGTCTGCGGGACTGGCGGTACCGGTTGCTGCGGGCATGACTAACCTCGGGACGGACGAATCAGATCTTTCACGGTATCGATCAGGCCGTCGGCGACTTTCCCGGCATCGACCTGGAAGCGCCCGCTGGCGATCGCATCTTTGATTTCCTGCACCCGGCTGACATCGAAGACCGCGCTGTCACTCGATACGCCGGCCAGTGCCTGCGATTGCGAGGACAGGCTGACGGTATCGGTGGCAGCGGCTTTCGCGGCGCCGGTTTTTTCGGTATTGCGTCCCGATCGGGTCTGGGTCGTGACGACACCCAGTCCGGGGGATTTCTTTGCTGCGTCGTCGATCTTCATTGCGGTGTCCTCGTGGGGTCGGGGCAGTTTCGCCCTTCTGTGCCTATGTAACGGCCACTTCCATCCAAACTTTAATTCGCTTTCGATCGACTTGCATCTGCCGCCTGCAGCGGGCCCGAATCATTGTCCGGGTCACGCCACAATGGCCGGAAGGACCATTGCCGCAGCCGGCATCAGTAATTTATCTCCAGGATGCCACCGGCACGCGCGATGCCACTGACCAGCTGGCCGGCAGGCGTCCTGGCTTGTACGGTCTGGCCGTCGACGGCGTTGTTCATGGCACGGGCTTCACTGGAGACCTTGAAGCCGGGGCCGGACGAGAGCAGGCGGATGGTCTGGCCCATCTGCACCGCCGGTTGCGCGCGCAGCAGATCCTGGCGCAGCGGCGCACCGAGCTGCAAGGACGACATCGCGGTGCGCCCGATCGCTTGCGCCGGATCGGTGATCACGCCGGCCGGCAGCATGGTCAGGTCGCCGCGCAGGCGGGAAATCTCGTTGTTGCTGATGATCTGGCCCTGCACCAGTGGCGTGGCGGCTGCCAGGTAATCAGCCGTCACATGCACGTTGGCCGTGACATAGATGGTCCAGGGCGAGGGCGCCACGCAGCGAATGCCGACCGCGGTCTTGCCCCAGGCCCGACTGCCATGCGCCAGGAAGGGCTCCGGTTGCAGACAGGCCGGCAAGTTCAGGCGCGCTTCCACCTGGCCGACATCGATCGAGACCAGGCCCGGCAGTCCGCTGCTCTGTTGTTGCAGGAATTGCAGCACGGCCTCGCGCAGCGCGGCCAGGTCCTGGCGCGCCACCACGAGTGGCAGCGGGCTGGCTGCCGCCTGCATGGCGGGAAGCGACTGTGCCTGCACCTTTGTCTGCGCCGGCACCTGTGCCTGCGTCGGCGTGGCAAGCAGAGCACTGCCGGTGGCGACCAGGAGCGTGGTTGCAACAAGAAGATCGACCGTGCGCAGAATGAATTTCATGAGGGCTTCCGTGTGGATTGGTGGCCATCGTACGCGCGCAAGCCCATCCCAAAACGGCGAGCAGGCAGGATTTTGCGGCTCTGCTCGGCCGATCGGAGGAAGACCGTCTTCGCTACGATCCTGACTATGCAAATCCGCCTTGTGATGACAGCAGGCGATGCAGGATCGACAACAACGCTGTAATGCAGCGAGGCCACGACACCACGACACGGAGGAAGCATGATCGGCAAACTGGACCAGGCAATGCAGTTCAACGAAGCAGTGCTGAGCCTGCGCGGGCAGCGCCAGCAGATCATCGCCTCCAACATCGCCAACGCCGACACGCCGAACTACCAGGCGCGTGACATCGATTTCACGAAGGCACTGAAGGGCGCGATCAGCCGCGCCGGCGGCGCTGCATCGGCCACCGCACTGGCCACTACCAGCGGCGCGCACCTTTCGGCTGGCACCGGCAGCAGTAGCGGCGTGACTGCGCCAATGATGTATCGCATGCCGCATCAGGGCAGCATCGATGGCAACACGGTCGAGATGGACAACGAGCGCAATCAATTTGCCGACAACGCGATCCGCTACGAAGCCGGTCTGACCCTGATCAGCGGCCAGATCAAGGGCCTGTTGGCCGCGATCCAGGGCTAGGTCGCCTTCCACCATTCTTCTGAGGCTAACCCATGTCCCTGTTCAATATCTTCAATGTCGCCGGATCGGCCATGTCGGCGCAATCGCAGCGTCTCAATGTCGTCTCGAGCAATCTGGCCAACGCCGACAGCACCACCAGCGCCACCGGCCAGCCATATCGCGCCAAGCAGGTGGTGTTCGCGGTGCAGCCGATGGGCGGCGCGGACGCCAGCGGCGTCAAGGTCAGCCAGGTGGTCGAGGATCAGAATGCGCCGCGCCTGGTGTATGACCCGAAGCATCCGCTGGCCGATGAGAAGGGCTATGTGGCCATGCCGAACGTGAACGTGATCGAGGAGATGGTCAACATGATGTCGGCCAGCCGCTCGTATCAAAGCAATGTCGACACGATGAATGCGGCCAAGAGCCTGCTGCTGAAAACCCTGTCGATCGGTCAGTGATCAACCGGCCCGGCCGCTCTGAACCTTGACTACGCCGTCGACGTACCTGTTTCTTCATTAAGGAAAAATCCATGTCCAGCGTTACCAACAACGTCGTATCCCCCTCCTTGCTGGCATCGGTCAACCCGGCTGGCGCGGCAGCGGCCGATCCGAATTCCACCGCGGTTGCGCAGGATCGCTTCCTGACCTTGCTGGTGACGCAGATGAAGAACCAGGATCCATTGAACCCAATGGACAACGCGCAGGTGACGTCGCAACTGGCGCAGCTCTC
>JAYTLK010000005.1:0-10321 GCA_043729515.1 Herminiimonas sp. | reverse complement strand
AACGTGCTGGCGCTGATCCTGCCGGGACTGCGCCTGGAACTGCGCACGGCCTTGTTCACGGCAGAAAAAAGCGGCCGTACGGTCGAGACCGTGCACCAGAAGATCATCCGCGAGAACAAGACGTTTTCAGTGGCAATGACGGTGCGTCCGTTTCATGACGACGACGTCAATGCCGACTTCGTGCTGGTGCTGTTCGACGAGCGCGAAGAAGCGCCGGGTGGCGAAGTGGCGCCGGTGATCGAGCGCGATTCCGTGCTGGCGCAGATGGAGGAAGAGCTCCAGCGCAGCAAGGAACAGCTGCAGGAAACGGTCGAACATTCGGGCCTGGCAAACGAAGAACTGCGGGCCTCGAACGAGGAACTGCAGGCAATCAACGAAGAGCTGCGTTCGGCCAGCGAGGAACTGGAAACCAGCAAGGAAGAGCTGCAGTCGATCAACGAAGAACTCATCACCGTCAATTACGAGTTGAAGGTCAAGGTCGAGGAAACCGGCAAGATCAACGATGACCTCAACAACCTGATCGCCTCGACCGACATCGCCACCATCTTTTTGGACAGCAGCCTGCGCATCAAGCGCTTTACACCCGAGGCGACCGACATCTTCAGCATCATCGCCGCCGACATCGGCAGGCCTTTGTTCGACATCACCCACAAACTCGATTATCCGCATCTGGCAAACGATGCCTCCAGCACGTTCGATTCGTTGCAACCGGTCGAACGGGAGGTGCGGCACGCGGACGGGCGCTATTTCATCGTTCGCCTGCTGCCGTATCGCACCACCGACGACCGCATCGACGGCGCGGTGCTGACCTTCATCGACATCACCAAGCGGCGCGACGCAGAAAACAAGCTGCGCCTGGGCCAGGAGCGCATGCGCCTGGTGGCCGAAAGCACGCGCGACTATGCGATCCTGACGCTTGATCTGGAAGGGCGCATCACCAGCTGGAACACCGGCGCCGAGCGGATGTTCGGGCATCAGGAAGCCGACATCCTCGGCCAGCCGCTGGAGGTGATCTTCGTGCCGGAGGACCGGCAAGCCGGTGCGCCGGAAGAGGAAATGCGCGGCGCCCGCGAAAAGGGCCGTTACGAAGACGAACGCTGGCACCTGCACAAGGATGGCACGCGTTTGTATTGCAGCGGCATCACCACGCCGCTGGGAGACAGCCCGCCGCTGCGCGGCTATGCCAAGATCGCCCGCGACGAGACTGACCGGATCGTCGAATCGGCGCAGCGCGAAGAGGCGCTCAAGACCGAGCATTCGATTCGCCGCACCATCGAGACCGCCAGCGCGGCCAAGGATGAGTTCTTTGCAGTGATGTCGCATGAATTGCGCCATCCATTGAATCTCATCCACATCAACACCGAACTGTTGGCGCGCCTGAAAGAGGTGACGCAATCACCCTTGGGGTTCAAGGCGATTTCTTCGATCCGGCATTCGGTGATGAGCCAGGCAAAGATCATCGAGGACTTGCTGGACCTGTCGCGCTTTCATACCGGCAAATTGACCTTGTCGAAGATGGACATCGACCTGATCGGCGTGGTGGAGGAAATCGTTGGCGTCCTCAAGCAGGACATCGTTGCAACCGGACTCTGGATTTCGGTCGAACACGCATCGTTGCCGATCATGGTGCAGGCCGATGTCGTGCGGATCGAGCAAGTCCTGATGAATCTGATCAACAACGCGATGAAATTCACGCCCGAGGGTGGCACCGTGCGGGTAGTGGTGAGCAGTGAAAACGGATTCGGACGACTCGATGTCATCGACAGCGGCACCGGTATCGCCGCCGACCAGCTGGGCAAGGTGTTCGACATGTTCGGACAGGTCGGCGCGGCCACCGCCCGCAGCAAGGGCGGGCTCGGCATCGGGCTGGCGCTGGTGCGTCAGATCGTCGAGCTGCATGGCGGGCGGGTGCAGGCGGACTCCGCCGGCCTTGGCGCGGGGGCGCAGTTCACGCTCTGGCTGCCGCTGGCGGCGCATGACGCCGGTGCCGGTGCCGGCCCCGGCCCGAAAGGCGATGGCCTGTTCATGCAGCGTGCGCTGCATGGCGTGCGGGTGCTGCTGGTCGACGACAGCGTCGACCTGGCCGACAGTTTTCAGGCATTGCTGGAGATGGAGGGTGCAGTGGCCCAGGTCTGTTCCAGCGCCTACGACGCTCTGCTGATGCTGGAGCAGGAAACGGTCGACATCCTGATTTCGGATGTCTCCATGCCTGACCTCGACGGTTATGATTTCATCCGGCAGGTGCGCGACAACGGCAAATGCGCGGCGATGCCGGCAATCGCGCTGAGCGGCATGGGCCGGCCGGAAGATGCCAAGCGGGCATTGGACGCCGGCTTTCACCTGTTTCTCAGCAAGCCTGTGGCGATCGATCACCTGATCATGGCAGTCCTGAAACTGTGCGGACGCTAGCGGCTGTCCCGTTTCGGCACTTCCAGATCCCCCAGCATCTGCACCAGTTCGACCACCAGGCGCCGGCGCGGCTCGCTCAAGCCGTCGAACGCCATGCCCAGCGCGACTGCCTGTGGCGACATCGACGGCGGTGTCGGCGCGGTGTTCGGGTCGTCGCCATCGAAGCGCAACCATTCGGGTGCTATTCCCAACCAGCGCGACAGCACCAATAATTTTTCCTGGGTGGGAATCGCTTCGCCGATGAGCCATTTGCGGGCCGCATGGACGGTGATCTTTGCGCTGGCCGAATGCCGGTTGAATTCCCGCATCAAGAAGGTCGGGCTGTGAATCGGATAAGAGCGCTCGCGCATGACCTCGCGCAGACGGTTGCTGAAATGTTGCTGCTGAGTGGTGCGATTCATGGATCCGTCCTGCTACCGACCAAGTTTGCCGCCTAAGCGGACAACTGAAAAGTTAATAAAACTCTAATATATTTCGTGGCGCGGGGCAAGTACTGTTGCCAGGCGCCTTAGGGTCAAGCGCCGGTCGCGGGCAGGGCTATCGACGGCGCATTGGCCACGATTCCTGAAGCCGGGGATCAAGCGGTGGCCGGTCCGCTCCGGGCACGCGCCATGATGTGCAGGAAGGCGTCGTCCAGCGCGCTGGAGGCGTGATAGCTGGCGTCGAAGTTCGGGCAGGCCGCACGATCGAAGGCCACGTGGCCAAGGCGGCCGATGCGCTGTGCCTGGGCGGCCGGATCGTCGCCCGGCAGGGCCGGTGCTGCCGGTGCTTGTGCCTGGTCGAGTGCATGCAGCGCTCGGTGCAGTTCACGGGCCGAGCGAAATCCCAGACGCGTGGCAATGACACTGGCGGCCGGATCGGCGACCAGGCGCTCCGGGCTCTGCCGTCGCTCGCAACCGATTGCATGCAGATACAGGGAAACAAGGGTCTTTTCCCCGGCCCAGCGATAGCCCGCCGTCTCCAGGCGATCCTTCAATTGGGCTGCGACCTGGCAGGCAACGATGAAGGCCAGTCCGCTTGGCATGCTTGCCGCGCTATCCTTGCCGAGACCTGCCACGGCGAACGTGGCAAAGCGGTTGACCAGACCGGTACGGCCGATCTCGATGCCACGCGTCAAGGCGCCTTGATGGTTTTGCAACACCGTTCGATGCGCCTTCAGCCGACGCTGCAAGCTGCGGCGCATGTCCTGCGCCGCGTCGGCGTCGAGGCCGTCGAACTCTGGCAAGCGATCGAATTGCGGGCTGTCCAGGCGACCTAGCATGACGATGCAATCGGCTTCGTCGGCCGTCAGCGCATCAAGTCGCTCCTGCAGTGCATCGGTTGTTTCGCGCAAGACGGCGATTTCTCGCGGCAGCGCGGAATCGGCAAGCATGGTGGCAACGATGCGCGTGACCTGTGGCTGGCAATTGCCGAGGATTGCGGCAATCGTGTCGAACGGCGTTCCGGTATCGGCATGCATGGCAACGATCGTGCAGGAGAAACCGCCATCTTACCGCTCAGAAACTACAAGCGTCACGCTTGTCCGCGGCAATCGCTGCCCGTTGTCGCGCAAATGGCGCATTTCGGCAGGTTGCAAAAGGATCGAAGATCAGTTGGCCAGCCCGCGCCGGCCGTGCAGCGTGGCGCTGGCGCCATGGCTGCAGTGCTGCAGTACGTGTGTCGTGCGTTCAGGCGGCCGGATAATGCATGTAGACCGATCGCCGTCCTTCGGCATCGACTATGAATACATCGAAAGGGTCGGTGTGTGCGCCCTCCATGCCGGGCGAGCCGATCGGCATCGACGGCACGGCCAGCCCGCGTGCTTTTGGCCGCTGCGCCAACAGACGCAAGATGTCGGCCGCCGGCACATGGCCTTCGATTGCGTAGCCGTCGATCAGGCCGGTGTGACAAGAGCCGAGCGCATTCGGAATGCCGGCCCTCTGACGGTAGTCGCCCGGGCTCGCAACGTCATGCGCATCGACCGTAAAACCGTGTTTTTCCAGATGCGTGATCCAGGCAGCGCAACAGCCGCAGCCCGCGCTTTTATAAACGGCCATGCGGCGCGCATTCGCGGTGCGACCAGGCAATGGCGACAGGAAGGCTCCAGCCAGCAGGGCCTTGAGTACGGTGCGACGGGTTACAGCATCGGATGAAGTCATTTTGTCACTGCCTCGAAGTCATTGTCGGTCCGGGCCAGGCCTGGCTTGTTGCAGTTTTGGCCGCAGAAATGTCAGCACTGATCGTGCTTGCTGCCGTAGGTTGATCTCAAGAGAGATGGTATCGCGAATGCGCTGACCATGCCGCCAATGCCCGGATGCTGGTGGCCGCAGGCCGCAGTCCGGGAAGTTGCGCCGTGCAGGATGGTCACATTCTTTTTGTACGCAATGTCCTGCTGGCGCAAAAAGGGCCGACGATGCTGGTGGATATGGCTGGCGCCGAAGAAACCGCTACGGCCCGGCCGATGCGTCAGAGGCGTCCTGAATGACGGCGCCGGTAACGCCAAAGTGGTGCAGACAAAAAAGTAGCGATCAATCAGTAGCGATCAATCAGTAACAACGAACCAGTAGCAATGAGCCAATAGCGTGAACCAGTAGCGTGAATCAGAGGCGATCCACTGGCATCAGCCACGTCCAGGCCGACTGCCACGCGCTTCCGCCAGCGCCATCATCCCCGGCAAGTCCTCGATCCGCTTTACGCCGCGAGTGGTCCGGTTCCACCATCCTGAAAACGAGGTGCAGGCGCGGTCCACATCGGCAAACAACTGTGGCGCCGGGCGCTGATGCACCGAGGCCGGCAGCAATGCGCGGACATGCGGATCGGTTCGTGTTTCGACCAGTCGGGCTGAGGCCAGTGACCGGGCCAGTGCATCACGGTTGCTGCACCAGGCGACCGGTGCGATCTCTGCCATGCGGCCGGCCACGAATGCCCATCGCGCCGCGCTCCAGGGATGCTGCGCAAAATATTCTGTTGGCCACCAGCCGATGCGCAGGCAATCAGCAGGCAGGTCCAAGGGCGGGTCGCACAATGCCCACGGATGCACCAGCCAGACGTCGCGTCCGGTCAGGTCCACGGCATTGGCGGAATCGTTCATGTCGGTCGCGTTTGCCGTCGCACCTGGCGGCACCGTGAACAATGCCGGCTCATCGACGCCCTTGCCACGCGCTTTGGTCGCCACGGGCGCTGCCCGCTGCGCCACAGCGTCCAGCGCTTCGTAACTGGAATCAACGACACTGCCCGGGCTGTGCCATTCGGCTGGTGCGAAGCGCGCTACATTTTCCGCATTGAAAAGATAGGGCTTGCTGCTGCCGGTGCCGGCCACCCATTGCCAACTCAGGTGATTGCTGGCCAGGTCGCCATCGAGCAGATGTCCGACCATCCAATCGGCGCCGGCACGCCAGTGCACCTTGCGCAGATGCACCACGTAACTGGCCAGCCACATGCGGGCATGGTTGTGCAGATAGCCGGTGGCGTAGAGCGTGCGCACTGCCATGTCGATTACCGGTACGCCGGTGCAACCGGCACGGACGTCGGCCGGAACTTCCTGCATATAGGCGCCGTCGTGCAACGGGCCGGCATGGAGCGAGCGAAAGATGTCGTCGCCGTGATGTTCCCATACATGGCGGAAGAACTCGCGCCAGCCGAGTTCAAAAACGAACTTGTGCTGCACCTCCAACCGGTGGCGCGCAGCGACCGCGGCCAGGATATCCGGCAGGTCGAGGATGCCGTGGGTGATGTAGGGAGACAGGCGGGTCACCGCGCCGTCGAGGGCGTTGCGACTGCGCGCATAGTCAGCCGGGCGTACCGCCGCCAGGCGCGCGAGTGCGGCGGCGCGCGTCGGCGGGAATTCGGTCAGGGGAACGGGCGGCCAGAGTGGTGCGGAGCGCGGTCCAGGTAGTTCTGGCGCGGAAGGAGAAGACATTGGAGCAGAGTGCGTCATCGTCGGATTCAGGTGGCCCAGCTATTGACAAGTTCTTCGGGAAAGTTGATGTTGCTGCTTGCAGGCCTTGGCTAACATGCCAACGCACGGCCGTCAGTGCTTGATAAACACAAGGCGATTCAAGGCTGCAATGCCGCGAACATCGCCTGTGTCGCCGTGATACCGGAAAAGGTGCTGGCGATTTCTGCGCCGACATACATTTCCGTATGCAACCTGCGCAGATGATCAAAGTAGACGTCATCTGGCGTCACGGCAGGTTTAACGTGTGCGCCCGAAATGGGGTCAAACGTCAGGATCAGCGCAACCAGGCCGGTGCCCGCAGCGAACGTGTTTCCAAGCAGCGCGCCGCAGATGGTATCACCGGCGAGCCGTTCGCCCACGATGCCCAAGGCGATGACGATCGCCAGCAGGAATGCCGTGCCCGAAAGCCTTCCGTCGAGCCGTTGAAAACGTCATGCCGGGGCATTGCCGATGGCCTTGATTTGGTTAGCGATAGCGTGTTTTTCAAGCTTGTCGATTGGCAGGGCAAGGGAGGCATTCATCCGCGCGGTAATCTGCCTGAAAATTTTTGGAAGGCCGCTCGCATTTGTTCGTCCATCGATACCCGCGCATACCAATCTTCTTTTGATTTGCAGTCAGGTTACCTGCACCGATTATTGGATGAGTTTTCAGACATATTTCCGCAAAGTAAAACCCCCTGACTTGGGGCCTTTTCGTGTGTCTTGCAAATCTCCCTTTAGCAGACTGATTATGCTGAAATAATAATAATGTACATGCAGGAAAGTGTATCCTCCAAGGCACATACAACGTTGCGAGTCACGCACGATGGAAAACCGAAAGATCGCTTGGGTAAGCATTACCTTCGCTGATCACGTCAGCCTCAGCAAAAATCCCGAGCACATCCTTGATTTGGTTATTGTTTCCTGGAAGGAAATCGACCGGGTCTTGAGACCAATCATCGGCAAGGGTGGTATCGAGGCGCTTTTTCATTGCAGCGTCGAGATCACTGCGCAAGCCTACCCTTGGCTAACTGCTGCTTCAACCGATGCACAGTCGGCATTGGATCCTGACGTATTACGCCACGTCCTTTCAAAAGAAAACACCAGCCACTTTGCCGGTGCAAGCGATACCTTGCTGTTGCATTTTTATTACCTTCTTACGAATTTAATTGGACTCTCTCTGACTGATCGCCTTTTGCGGCCGGTGCTTGACCCGCTGCTAAACGGAACAGCCACCAAGGACATTTAGCTATGCGCAAAAAAGTAAAGATAGCCCGTCTTTTAACCGGCGTGCCGGGACTCGATGAGGTCCTGGGCGGCGGGGTGCCGGAATTTTCGTTCAACCTGATTGCCGGCGAGCCCGGGTGTGGCAAGACAACGCTTGCACATCAGATAATGTTTTCGCTGGCGACGCCAGATCGCTCGGCCCTTTTTCTGACCATCCTGGGCGAGCCGCCGATAAAAATGCTTCGTTATCAGCAACAGTTCGATTTTTTCGATGAAGATGCGATCAATCGGTCTATCCGATTCGTCAACCTTTCCGAAGAGACACTGACCGGCGACCTTGATCTTGTCCTTCGTCGGATCATGGAAGAAGTAAAGACGCACAAGCCTGCATTCGTTTTCATTGACTCGTTTCGGTCGGTCATGCGAGCGTCCTCCCGTCAGAGTGGAGATGTGCACAGCAGGCTGGAAGATTTCGTTCAGCAACTGGGCGTGATGATGACGGGCTGGCAAGCCACCAGCTTTCTCATCGGCGAATACAAGGACCCTGGCGATTCAAATCCCGTGTTTACGGTGGCCGACGGGCTCATCTGGTTGCGTCAAAGTAGTCATCGCAATTCCATGGTGCGCACAATAGAAATTGTCAAGATGCGTGGACAAGCCAGCTTGCCCGGCCAGCATTCGTTTCGAATCAGTGATCAGGGCGTCCGGATTTACGCGCCAGTACTTGCAGTAAAAACATGGGATGAAGACGATCAAACCTCCCGCCTGATGTTCGGAATTCCCGTGCTGGACGAAATGCTTGGGGGCGGCTTGCCGCGGAGTTTCTCCTTGCTGATTGCCGGACCATCAGGCTCTGGCAAAAGCATTTTGGCAGCAAAATTTCTTGCAGAAGGTACTCGCCTCGGTGAAACCAGCGTCGTTGCTGCTTTTGAGCAGCGGCCTACCAAAAAGCGGTCAAATCCGCTTCTGGCCAATCTCATCCCTAGTGGATCGGTCAGCGTGATTGATACCAGCAGGCCTGACCTTTCAGTCGATGAAATAGTTGTGCTGCTAGTTGCTGAAATCCATCGAACCAAAGCGACGCGTGTCCTGCTCGACTCGCTTTCCGGGATGGAAATTGCATTGGCGCCGACATTCCGCGAGGAATTCAAGGAGTCAATGCTTCGGCTGGTGAATACCTTGACAGACACTGGTGTCGTCGTGGTCATGACCTGCGAGCTCGAGGACCGATATTCGGATTTGCGCTTTAGTCCCTACGGTACGGCATTTTTGACGGACGCCATCATCGTGCAAAGGTACATCGAAGTTGAAAGCAGGTTGCGGCGGTTGATGGCCGTAGTAAAAGTGCGGGCCAACGCACATTCTGACGAACTCAGGGAATACATCATCGATAAAAACGGCATCGAGATCGGTGAAATGTTGGTAGAGCAAGAGGGATTGCTCGGCGGTCGGCCAGCAAAAAAGCGCGATGCGCTACCGTCGCCTTCGAAAAAGAAACCAGCGGGCAAATCTCGACCTGTCAAATCGTCACCGGTAGTGACCTAGAGGAGATTTCGCAATGTGTCTTAACGTATCGATCTCGCGCTGTCTGGAAAAACTGTGAATAACGACCAGTTAGCACAGCTCGTCGAAGCCAATGAACATCTGGTTCAAGCGGTGTTGCAGGCGCACACACAGCGTGCCCTTGACGAAAAAAAGATTCAGGAGATAACGCAGTTGGCAAAGCTGGATGTGCTGACGCATCTGCCAAATCGACTCATTCTTCTCGACCGCGTGAGTCACGCTATCGACAATGCAAAACGCTCAGGCGAACGACTTGCGCTCCTGTTCATTGATCTCAACAAATTCAAGCATATCAACGATTCGCTTGGTCATGCAGCCGGCGACCATGTGTTGAAAATTGCGGCGCATTGCATGACGAGTTCGGTTCGTGAATCGGACACCGTGAGCCGGTACGGCGGTGATGAATTCGTCATTCTTCTTGAAAAAATATCCGACCTATCGGACATCACCTCGGTCGTCGCAAATATATTCGCGGCGCTCGGCGCACCTAGCCGCGTCGGCGCTCATTTGATCCGGCTTACCGCCAGCATTGGCATCAGTTTGTATCCAGACGACGGCGATGACGCCGACATGCTGCTTGCACGAGCTGACGGCGCAATGTATGCCGCCAAGCGTAGTGGAAATGCCAGATTTGTCTTTGCCGGGACCATGATGTCAAATCAGTCAGGCAATGCAAGCGCAGTACAAGCGCTTCCCCTGGAGATTTCACTGGGAGAAAAAGAGCATCGCCGCGCATACCGGAGAACGGCTGATGAGCAGATGGCTTTTGCCACAATAACCGCCAAAGAACTACAAGCCAACGCTGAACAGGCACTGCGTCGGCAAACCGAATTCATGGCAATGCTTGCGCATGAACTGCGCAATCCTCTCGGGCCTATCCGCATCGCTGCATCGGTTATCGGAAAAGCTCCGCCGGACCCTGCAATGGCAATAAAAATCCGCGCGCTCCTCGACCGCCAGGTCACCCACATGACAAAACTGTTGGACGACGTTTTCGACATGTCGCGCATTGCAACAGGAAAGATGCGTATCGAATGTCAGCGCATTGATATCGTGGCGACGATCAGGCAGGCGGTTGATGGTGTACAAGCTGCCATCGACGCGCGCCGACAAAAACTGCACTGTACGCTGCCTGATTTTGCTGTGGAGATCGTCGGCGACCCGATACGTCTCGTTCAGATCTTTGCCAACCTTCTCGACAATGCTT
>JAYTLK010000004.1:0-8565 GCA_043729515.1 Herminiimonas sp. | reverse complement strand
AAATTCATTCCGGGTTTTAACACCGTCGCTTCGCCGCTGTCGGGCGCATTGCAGATCCGGCGGGCCATTTTCATTCCTTTTTCGATGGCAGGCGCGTTGCTGTGGGCCGGCACCGGGCTGGCGATCGGCGCGGTTTTTCATTCGAGCATTGACCTCATTCTCGGTCTGCTGGCAGCGATGGGCGAGGCGGCAGTGGTGGCGATTGGTCTCGCGCTGGGTATCTTCCTGCTGCTGAAGTGGCGCGAGCGGCGGCGCTTCCTGCACGCGCTACGCATGGCGCGGATCTCGGTCGCCGAACTGCGGGGCTTGATGGAAGGCGGGCTTGACCCGGTGGTCATCGATGCCCGCAGCATCACGGCACGGCAACTGGCGCCACCGATCCCGGGCGCGATCCTGTTCGCCCATGATGCGCATGCCGAGACGTTTGCGGCATTGCCGCGCGAACAGCCGATCGTCGTCTATTGCAGCTGCCCGAACGAAGCCTCGGCGGCGGCAGTTGCCCGGCAACTGGTGGCGCGCGGTTTCAAGCAGGTGCGCCCGCTGATCGGCGGCCTGGACGCGTGGAATGCGACGGTGGTGGTGTCATTAGATGCGCAGGCAGGATCTGCGGACAGGATGAAAACAGACAAGGCTGCCGTCACCGCTGCAGGCCTGCCGATTTCCTGACACGTCGTTTTCCAGCAACCCGGCTTCGCTTTCAGGAAAACCGATCTGGAAAAGCCGTTCCCAGACAAGCGGCTTTCGGTTGCTATTTTCTGAGAATCGAACCCAGCACACCACGGATGATTTCGCGGCCAACGGTCGACCCGATGCTGCGCGCGGCCGACTTGACCATTGCCTCGACCACCGTGTCCTTGCGCCGGGCAATTCCGGTGCCGCCGAACAGACCGCCCATTGCGTCGCCGACGACGTCCTTTAGGCGGCCGCCGATGCCAGGGCCTGCGTCAGGTGCGGGGGCAGCCGTTGGCACTGCCGGCGGCGCTGGCACATAACCGGGGGTGGGCCGGCGTTGGACTGCCGGGGCCCGTGGCGCCAGCGGTGCGATTGGCTCGGCAGGTTCGGCCGGTGAAGCCGCCTGCGGGCCACGCCCCCAGCCATCGTTGACCGATACCGGCTGCACGGCGTCGGCTTCATCGGACGCCGCTGCGCCTGGTGCGCCTGGTGCGCCTGGTGTGCCGAGTGCATCCGGCATCGGCGCGGTTCGCGCCACCGGCGGACGCGGACGCGCAGGCGCAGTGCTGGCTGCCGCCGGCTGCCTTTCTTCGACCCGGCCGCGAATTTTTTCATAAGCAGATTCGCGGTCAACCACTTTTTCATATACGCCGGCGACCAGTGAATTGGCGATGACCTCGGCGCGCTCGGCGTCGCTGATCGGGCCGATCTGCGAGGCCGGCGGCAAGACGAAAGCCCGTTCGACGATGCCCGGCCGGCCTTTTTCATCCAGGAACGAGATCAGGGCTTCGCCGACTTCGAGTTCGGTGATGGCGCGGGCCGTATCCAGGAGCGGATTCGGGCGGAAGGTTTCGGCTGCCGCCTGCACGGCCTTCTGGTCGCGCGGCGTGTAGGCACGCAGTGCATGCTGGACCCGGTTGCCGAGCTGGCCCAGCACCGTGTCAGGAATGTCGAGCGGATTTTGCGTGACGAAATACACGCCCACGCCCTTGGAGCGGATCAGCCGCACCACCTGTTCGATCTTCTGCAGGAGCGGCTTGGGCGCTTCGTTGAACAGCAAATGCGCTTCGTCGAAAAAGAAGACCAGCTTCGGCTTGTCCAGGTCTCCGACTTCCGGCAGATGCTCGAACAGCTCGGAAAGCAGCCACAACAGGAAGGTCGAATACAGGCGCGGCGCATTGAGCAGCTTGTCGGCGGCCAGGATGTTGACCAGGCCGCGGCCATCGGCGTCGGTCTGTAGCAGATCGTCGATGTTGAGCATCGGCTCGCCGAAAAAGCGATCGCCGCCCTGCTCCTCGATGCCGACCAGGCCGCGCTGGATGGCGCCGATGCTGGCCGCCGAGATGTTGCCGTATTCGGTCTGGAACTGCGCCGCATTGTCGCCGACCTGACGCAGCATGGCGCGCAGATCCTTGCTGTCGAGGAGCAGCAGGCCGTGGTCGTCGGCGATCTTGAACACCAGCTGCAGCACGCCCTGCTGGGTGTCGTTCAGGTTCAGCATGCGTGCCACCAGCAGCGGCCCCATGTCGGAGATGGTCGCGCGCACCGGATGACCCTTTTCACCGAACACATCCCAGAAGGTCACGGGGCAGGCACGCCAGGCCAGCTCCGGCAGGCTCAGCGCTTCCAGACGTGAGGCGATGCGCGGCGTCAGGCTCCCGGCCTTGGCCATGCCGGACAGATCTCCCTTGACGTCGGCCATGAAGACCGGCACGCCGATGTCGGACAAGGCCTGCGCCATCGTCTGCAAGGTCACGGTCTTGCCGGTGCCGGTGGCGCCGGTGATGCAGCCGTGGCGGTTCGCCAGTGCCGGCAGCAGGCCGAGTTCGGTCGAGCGGTTCTTTGCAATTAGCAGGAGAGCAGTCATTTTTCCAGTGTTTTCAGAGGGGTTTGTGCATGTTTGACCGACGTTTCAAGTCACTCGGTATGTTAAAATTGTAGATTGTTTTACGGCATTTCAGGCTGCAATGCAGGATTAAAAATAGCAGTGAAAGAGACGACGTCATGGCTGGACACAGCAAATGGGCCAACATCAAGCATAAGAAAGCCGCCACCGATGCACGGCGCGGCAAGGTCTGGACCCGGCTGATCAAGGAAATCACGGTCGCAGCCCGGATGGGTGGCGGCGACGTGGGTGGCAATCCGCGCCTGCGGCTGGCAGTCGACAAGGCAGCCGATGCGAATATGCCGAAGGACAACGTCACCCGCGCGGTTCAGCGTGGCAGTGGCGGGCTCGATGGCGCGAACTATGAAGAGGTGCGATATGAAGGCTATGGCATTGGTGGCGCCGCCGTCATCGTCGACTGCATGACCGACAACAAGGTCCGGACGGTGGCCGAAGTGCGACATGCGTTTTCCAAATTCGGTGGCAACATGGGCACCGAGAATTCCGTCTCTTTCCTGTTCACCCATTGCGGCCAGTTACTGTTCGCGCCTGGCACGGCGGAAGATGCGTTGATGGAAGCCGCGCTCGAGGCCGGCGCCGACGATGTCGTCACCGACGAGGAAGGCGGCATCGAAGTCACCTGCCCGCCGCATGATTTTTCGATCGTCAAGGATGCGCTGGAAAAAGCCGGCTTCAAGGCCGACGTGGCCGAGATCGTCATGAAGCCCGCCACCGAGACGGTGTTCACGGGAGATGAGGCATTGCGCATGCAGAAGCTGCTCGACGCGCTGGAAAACCTGGACGACGTGCAGGAAGTTTTCACCAATGCCGTCGTCGATGCCTGAGTTGCGTGGCTGCGCGATCGCGCCGCTGTGCCGCATCCGCGGCGCAAATGAATCCATTGAATACCGAGCAAAGGCACCTCTGAAATGAAAATCCTGGTAGTCGGCTCCGGCGGACGTGAACATGCGCTGGCGTGGAAGATCGCCCAATCCGAACGGATCCAGATGGTTTATGTCGCGCCAGGCAACGGCGGCACGGCGCTCGATTCGCGCCTGGAAAACCTGCCCGTCACCGATCCGGCCACGCTGGCCCTGTTCGCCCAGCGCGAGCACATCGCCCTGACCGTGGTCGGCCCTGAAACACCGCTGGCGGCCGGCATCGTCGACCTGTTTCGCGAAAAAAGCTTGAAGATCTTTGGCCCGACGCAGGCCGCAGCCCAACTGGAAAGCTCGAAGGACTTTGCCAAGGCCTTCATGCAGCGGCACGGCATTCCGACGGCACGCCATCAAACCTTCACCGATAGCCTTGCGGCCCATGTCTACGTCGATCAGCAAGGCGCGCCGATCGTCATCAAGGCTGATGGCCTGGCCGCCGGCAAGGGCGTGGTAGTGGCGATGTCGCTCGACGAAGCGCATGCCGCGATCGACATGATGTTGTCCGACAACAAGCTGGGTCATGCCGGTGCCCGGGTCGTGATCGAGGAATTTCTTGATGGCGAAGAGGCCAGCTTCATCGTCATGGTCGATGGCAAGAACATCCTGCCGCTGGCCACCAGCCAGGATCACAAGCGCCTGGCAGACCATGATCAGGGGCCGAACACCGGCGGCATGGGCGCGTATTCTCCGGCGCCGATCGTGACCCCTGCCCTGCATGCGCGGGTGATGCGCGAAATCATCGTGCCGACCGTGCAGGGCATGGCAAAGGACGGCATCGTCTTTACCGGTTTTCTTTACGCCGGGCTGATGATCGACAAGGCCGGCAACGCGAAGACGCTGGAATTCAACTGCCGCATGGGCGACCCGGAAACCCAGCCGATCATGGCACGCCTCAAGACCGATCTGCTGGGGGTGCTGGAGCATGCGATCGCCGGTACGCTCGACACCATCGAGCTGGAATGGGACCGGCGCACCGCGCTTGGCGTGGTCATGGCTGCGGCCGGATATCCGGATGCGCCACATGGTGGCGATGCGATCACCGGCATTCCCGCCGAAACCCCGGAGGCAGTCACCTTCCATGCCGGCACGAAGCTGGTCGATGGCAAGCCGGTGACTGCCGGCGGGCGGGTGCTGTGCGTGGTCGGCCTGGGTGACAGCGTGAAAATGGCGCAGAAGCAGGCCTACGACGTGGTCGAGCAGATCCGCTTCGAGGGCGCTCAGTTTCGGCGCGACATCGGCTGGCGCGCCATCAAGCGGCCAGGCTGAGAGTTGAACAAGGACCTGACATCCGGCCTGGCCGAGCAGAGCACTGCTGGCGATGCTTCGGAGGCCGGACAGTCCTTCGTGGGCGGCGAGGTACAGGCAACGCTGGTTCGGACTTACCTGGTCGGGCTGCAGCAGCGAATGGTCGATGCGCTTTCCGGCATCGACGGCAAGCCGTTCGGCGTTGATCCCTGGGAGCGGCCGCATGCTGAGGGCGGCATCGGCGGCGGTGGCATTTCCCGCATCATCGAGGAAGGCAATTTGTTCGAGCGTGGCGGCGTCGGGTTTTCCCATGTGACCGGCAGCGCCCTGCCACCCTCGGCGGCGGCAAACCGGCCGGAGATCGCCGGCCGTGCCTGGGAAGCGATGGGCGTGTCGCTGGTCATGCATCCGCGTAATCCCTATGTGCCGACGGTGCATTTCAACATCCGTTTTTTCATCGCTACCGCACCCGATGCCGAGCCGGTCTGGTGGTTCGGCGGCGGCATGGACCTGACGCCCTATTACGGTTTCGAGGAAGATGCGCGCCATTTTCATGCGACCTGCGCGCAGGCCCTTGCGCCCTTCGGCGCCGATCTGCATCCGCGCTTCAAGCGCTGGTGCGATGATTATTTTTATCTGAAGCATCGGCAGGAAGCACGTGGCGTCGGCGGAATTTTCTATGACGATTTCCATGCGCCGGGATTCACCCAATCATTTGCCATGATGCAAAGCGTCGGCGATGGCTTTCTCGCGGCGTACATGCCGATCGTCGAGCGCCGCAAGGACTTGCCGTTCGGCGAGCGGGAGCGGGATTTCCAGGCCTATCGGCGCGGACGCTACGTGGAATTCAATCTGGTCTATGATCGCGGCACCCTGTTCGGGCTGCAATCCGGCGGGCGTACCGAATCGATCCTGATGTCGATGCCGCCGGTGGTGAAATGGCGCTATGACTGGAAGCCGGCGCCGGGCAGCGACGAAGCGCGGCTGTATTCCGATTTCCTGGTCGCGCGGGACTGGCTCGCGTGACGTCGGCGCGTCGCCGCATCGTCGTACTCGGCGGCAGTTTCGATCCGGTCCATGCGGGGCATGTCGCGCTGGGCCGGTATTTTTGCGCCTTGCTGGAAGCGGACGAATTGCGCGTCGTTCCGGCCGGCAATCCGTGGCAGAAACACGGCCTGCAGGCCAGTGCCGAGGATCGCGTGGCCATGGTGCGCATTGCCTTTTCCGGCATGCCGTTGCCGGTGACGATCGATTGTCAGGAAATTCTTCGCGAGCGGCCGACCTTCACGATCGATACGCTGCGCGCGCTGCGCTCCGAATACGGGCCGGAGCCGTCGATTGCGTTCCTGATCGGCGCCGACCAGTTGCTGCATCTGGACAGCTGGCAGGAATGGCAGGCCATGTTCGATTACGCGCATGTGTGCGCCGCTTCCCGCCCCGGTTTTGCCATCGACGGCGCGCTGGTGCCGGCAGCGGTGCAAGTGGAATTTGCACGACGTGCGGCGGGCGTCCTGCAACTTGCCGACCAGGCACATGGCCTGGCTTACCTGGCGGCCGAGCTGGCGATCGATATTTCCGCCACCACCATCCGAAACGCCCTGCAACACGGCATGTCACCTGGAAAGCTGGTGCCTGCCGGAGTGCTAGACTATATTGAACACCACAATTTATATAAAAGAAGTTAAATGGATATCAAAAAGCTGCAAGCCATCGTCATTGACGCCCTGGAAGACGTGAAAGCCCAGGACATCAAGATCTTCGACACCGCCCACCTCACCAGCCTGTTCGACCGCATCGCGGTAGTTTCCGGTACTTCCAACCGCCAGACCAAGGCGCTGGCGGCCTCGGTGCGCGACAAGGTCAAGGAAAACGGCGGCACGATCCTGAGTGTCGAAGGGGAAGATACCGGCGAATGGGTGCTGGTCGACCTGGGAGACATGATCGTGCACATCATGCAACCAGCCATTCGCGCCTACTACCGCCTGGAAGAGATATGGGGCGAAAAGGAAGTCAAGTTCGGCGTCGCCAAGCGCGTCTCGCAGCGCACGGCCTCCGAGCCGATGGAAGAAGCGCCGAAAAAAGCCGCTGGCCGGCATCTGACCAGCAACCAGACCACGACTGATGGCGATGATGTCGTTGGCAAGCCGGCACGCAAAGCGCCGGCGCGCAAGACACCGGCGCGCAAGACCGCCCGCAAGACCGCTGGCACGAGCGCAGAGCCCGCGGCCAAGACCGCCGCACCCCGCGCACCCCGCGCGCCCCGCAAATCGGCTGCCGGCAGCCAGCCTGCCGGCAAGACCGTGAAGGTCGCGCAATCGAAATCGACGGTTGCCTCCGGCAAGGCCGCTGCCGCCCGCAAGGCGCCTGTCAAACGCGCTGCACCGAAAGCCAAGGCAGCGGACTGATCTGACCGACACGCTGTCGTCCCTCGCCGCATGCAACTGACGATCGCTGCCGTTGGCCACAAGATGCCGTCCTGGATCCGCGACGGCTTCGATGAGTACGCGCGTCGGATGCCGCCCGAACTACGTCTGCAGCTCCGGGAAATCAAGCCGGTCGAACGCTCCGGCAGCAAGACTGCCGCCACCGCCATGGCGCTTGAGCGTGAGCGCATCGATGCCGTACTGCCGAAAGGCGGATTCTGCATCGCGCTCGACGAGCGCGGGCGTGACATCACCACTATTCATCTGTCGCAACTGTTACTCCAGTGGCAGCAAGATGGACGGGATGTTACATTCGTCATTGGCGGCGCCGACGGACTCGATCCGGCTCTGAAATCCGGCGCCGACCTGCTGATGCGAATCTCCAGCCTCACGTTGCCGCACGGGATGGTGCGGGTCATTCTCGCCGAACAGTTATACCGGGCCTGGTCGATCACGCAGAACCATCCCTATCACCGGGTCTGAAAAGAAGAATGAAACCGACGGACAACAAGATCTATCTCGCTTCGAAGAGCCCGCGGCGGCGGGAATTGCTCAGGCAAATCGGCGTGGAATTTGAGTTGCTGCTCCTGCGCGACCGCGCGCCGCTTGGCCCGGAAGTGAGCGAAGCGATCCTGCCAGACGAAAGCCCGATCGACTACGTGACCCGTGTAGCGAGCGACAAGGCCAGCTTCGCGCAAAAGACGATGTTGTGGCGCAAACTGCCGCTGCGCCCGGTGCTGGCGGCCGATACCACGGTCGTCATCGATGGCCAGATCCTGGGCAAACCGGCAAACCTGCAGGAAGCCCTGACGATGATGACGGCGCTTTCCGGCCGGACGCACCAGGTGCATACATGCGTGGCGGTGCGCCATCATGACGATGTCTGGCAGACCGTCCAGAGCTCCGACGTCACCTTCGCCAGCCTCACGCCGTTGCAGATGGGTGCCTATTGCGCCACTGCCGAACCCTATGACAAGGCCGGCGGCTATGCGGTGCAGGGCAATGCGGCGATGTTCATTCAACATATCGCCGGCAGTTATTCCGGCATCATGGGCCTGCCCTTGTTCGAGACCACCCGATTGTTGCAGCAGGCCGGATTAAAGCTGCTATGAGCGAAGACATCCTGATCAACATCACGCCGCAGGAAACCCGGGTGGCGCTGGTCCTCCAGGGTGCGGTGCAGGAGCTGCACATCGAGCGCACGCTCTCGCGCGGCATGGCCGGCAACATCTATCTCGGCAAGGTGGTGCGGGTGCTGCCCGGCATGCAGTCGGCATTCATCGACATCGGTCTGGAGCGCGCAGCCTTCCTGCATGTGGCCGACATCTGGAATGCCCGCTCGCATGACGGCCCGCCCACGCCCATCACCCCGATCGAACGTCTGCTCTACGACGGCCAGGCG
>JAYTLK010000003.1:0-6180 GCA_043729515.1 Herminiimonas sp. | reverse complement strand
CCCTGTGAAAACTTTTGCGACATCCTTTGCCCAGCGTCTGCGCACGCTGCGCGCCTGGACCGGCCACGTGCATGTCGGCGTCGGCGTCGTCGCATTGCTGTGTGTCTTTCTCATTTCGATCAATGTGCAGCATGCCCTGAAATCGCGTGCCGCTGCGATTGCCAGCAACGAAAAAGCGCTGCTCAGCATTGCGCAATCGGCGGCAGGCCACGCCAGCGTCGCCTTCGGTCTGGCCGACACCATCGCCCACGATCTGGCGCTCGAATTCGAAACCTATGGCAGCGGCGGAGAACGGGTGAAGGAACTGCAGCAAACGGCAAATGCGCGGGCCGCCGAAATCAGACTGGTGAAAAACGTCGTCGCCCTCGATGAAGGCGCAAATGTGATCTTTCGGCTGCGCGATCCGGGTGCTGGCGCGGCACAATTCCAGCAACGCGAATTTTTCATTCATCACCGCGACCACCGCGAACGCACGCCCTATGTTTCGCACCCGGTCCGGGCGTTTTCCGATCAGCGCTGGGTGGTGCCGGTGTCACGCCGCTTCGACCGTCCCGACGGCAGCTTCGCCGGTGTGGTGGTTGCGCTCATCGATCAAAGCTATTTCGACAGTTTTCACCGCAGTCTCGGCACTGGCGAAACCGATACGGTGGCGCTCTATTACACCATGCAGCCGACGTCGATCGACGGCAAATCACCGGCCAGCAATGGCGCCACGCCACCGCTGGATGCGCGCCTCGCCGCTCTTATTGCACGCGACATACCTCGCCGGTCCTTGAGTGGCGTCGGCATCATCGGTGCAGAGGACGTGCGCGGACAGAGTGGCCGGCGCCAGCAACTGTATGCCTTCGCCCATGTCTATTCATTCGGCCAGACGGTGGTCGTGACCCGTCCGCTGACAGCGGCCTTGTCAGCGTGGGACGCAGCCAGCCGGGTCGCCACGCAATCGGCTACCGTGACCACGACGCTGCTGGCGTTCATGATGCTGGCGCTGTTTTTGCAAGTGCGGGGCCGGCGCGCGGCCGAGGGCGCGATGCAGCGCAAGGACCACCAGTTCGCCCTGATGCTCGACGGCGTCGAGGACTACGGCATCTTCATGCTCGACACCGCGGGCCGGGTCGTGACCTGGAACGTGGGCGCCGAACGCGTGACGGGTTATCCGGCTGGCGAAGTGATCGGCACCGTCGACGATGTTTTCTGTTTGCCAGGCGACCGCGTCGATGACCGCGCTGCCAGGATTCTTGCCACAGCGCTCGCACAGGGGCGCGAAGAAAACGAAGGCTGGCATCTGCGCCGCGATGGCACCCGCTTTCTGGTCAACGCGATCACCACGCCGCTGCATGACAATCAGGGCGCGCATTATGGCTACCTGAAAGTTCTGCGCGACATCACCACCGCGCGCAAGATCGCCGAACATTTGCAAGCCAGTGAAGTCCGCTGGAAATACGCTTTGGAAGGCGCCGGGGAAGGTGTCTGGGACGTCGACATCACCGCCAAGATGGCGCAAGTTTCGGTGGCATATCAGCAGATGCTCGGCTACAGCGGCGGCGGAAACGACGGCGTTCAGATCGACGAAGCGGACTGGGCCGCGTCGTTGCATCCGGATGATCTGCCACGGGTCGCTGCCGCCTATCTCGCGCATCGCAACGGCGAAACGCCCAATTACGCCGCCGAATACCGCATCCGCTGCGCCGATGGCAGCTACAAATGGGTGCTTTCACGCGGCATGGTTGCCAGCCGCGATGGCGCCGGCCGGGCGCTGCGCATCATCGGCACCCATGCCGACATCTCGCACCTGAAATCGATCGAGGAGCGGCTGCACCAGCAGAATGCGCTGGTGATGGAAAAAAATGCCGAACTGGAGCAGGCCAGCCGCGTGAAGTCGGAATTCCTGGCCAACATGTCGCATGAACTGCGCACCCCGCTCAATGCCGTGCTGGGTTTTACCGGCACCATCCTGATGGAACTGCCAGGGCCGTTGAACGCCGAACAGCGCAAGCAACTGGAGATCGTGCGCGAGAGCGGCCGCCATTTGCTGGACCTGATCAATGAATTGCTCGATCTGTCGAAGATCGAATCGGGCAACCGGGATGTGGCGCTGAAGCCGGTTGCCTGCCAGGCATTGCTGCAAGACGTCGTGCGTTCCCTGATGCCGCTGGCAGCGCAAAAACAGCTGGTCGTCGATCTGCTGGCGCCGGACGATTCGATCGACATCATGACCGATGCCAAACTGCTCAAGCAAATCCTGATTAATTTGATCGGCAATGCAATCAAGTTTACCGAAAGCGGCAGCGTCACCGTACAACTGCGCATCAGCACCAGCGTTGACACCGACCCTGGCACCGGCATCGACGCAAAACGCCAGTCCGGCGCTGCGCGCGACGGCACGCCGGGAGAATGCGTCTGGATCGATGTGCAGGACACCGGCATCGGCATTCGCGAAGAAGACATCGGCAAGCTGTTCCTGCCGTTCACGCAGATCGAAGCAGCCCTGTCGCGGCGCTTCGAGGGCACCGGTCTCGGGCTCAACGTCAGCAAGCGCTATGCGGAAATGCTCGGCGCAAGCCTGCATGTGACGAGCCGTTACGGCCAAGGCAGCCGGTTTTCCATTTGCCTGCCGGCACGCATTGCCCAAGCTGCCTGAGTCCTGCTTTTTTGGCAACCACGTTGTAAATTCGGCCTGGAATGCGGGCGCTATGCGCGCGTGAGATTTTATTTCTTGTGCGTAACAGAAAAGCTGGCATACGATGCCTATAGGCAACCACTCCAGACCGGATCACCCCCCATGAAGACAGTACAGCAGGAAGTCGACGAGCGTTCCAACCTCACCAGCAGCAACATGTTCGAGCTGCTCCTGTTTCGCCTCGGCGAGAGCGCGCAGTCGACCACCCGTGAGTTGTACGGCATCAATGTCTTCAAGGTGCGCGAACTGCTGGAGATGCCAAAGATTACCGAAGTCGCCGGCATCAAGCCGCCGATGCTGGGCGTGACCAACGTTCGCGGTCAGATCGTGCCGGTGATCGACCTTGCCGCCGCCGTTGGCTGCAAGCCGGTCAATGGCCACCGGATCCTGATGATCACCGAATACGCGCGCTCGACCCAGGCCTTCGCAGTCGAAGACGTGGACGAGATCGTGCGCCTGGACTGGAGTCAGGTGCTGTCGGCAGAAGGCACGGCCGGTGGCGCCGGCATGGTCACCAGCATTGCCCGGCTCGACGGCGAGCGTGACAACAGCCGCCTGGCGCAGGTGCTCGATGTCGAACAGATCCTGCGCGACGTGCTGCCATCGAGCCAGCCGGATGTCGATGGCGCCCGGATCGGCGCGCCGGTGGCGCTGCCGCCTGGCACCCAGATTCTGGCCGCCGACGATTCCGGCCTGGCCCGACGCCTGATCGAAGAAGGCCTGCAAGCCATGCACCTGCCCTACACCATGGCCAAGACCGGCAAGGAAGCCTGGGAGACCCTGCAGAAGATCGCCGATGCCGCCATCGCCGAAGGGAAAACCGCCAAGGACAAGATCGCGCTGGTGCTGACCGACCTGGAAATGCCGGAAATGGATGGCTTTACCCTCACGCGAAACATCAAGAACGATCCGCGTTTCAAGTCGATCCCCGTGGTGATTCATTCCTCCCTGACCGGTTCCACCAACGAGGAACATGTGCGCAGCGTCGGCGCCGATGCCTACGTCGCCAAGTTCGTCGCCGCCGAACTGGCCGAAACCCTGCGCAAGGTGCTTGCCAGCGTCGTGCGCTAGCCTGCCCGCCGGTTTGCATCGGTCTGCGCCGGCTGCTACCATCCCTGTCAAAACAGCACTGCAGGCCCAGCCAGCGCAGCTCGGTCATCCTCTTTCCGAGGCGCTGACCGACTCTCTCGCCGCATCCTGCATGCAACCACAGGATGGGAGACGGGCGTGAGCGTCAAGGCATTATTCGATCTGCAAGGCAAAGTCGCCCTGATCACCGGCAGTTCGCGCGGCATCGGCCTGCAGATGGCGGAAGCGCTGGGCGAGATGGGCTGCAAGCTCGCTCTCACGGCCCGCAAGGCCGATGAACTGGCCGTCGCCCGTGCCCATCTCGCGGCGCTTGGCATCCCGGTCTTCACGGTGGTCAACGATCTGTCGATCACCGATGGCATCGCTGGCATGGTCGACCAGGTGGTCGCCCATTTCGGCGACATCGACATCCTGGTCAACAATGCCGGCGCGACCTGGAGCGCGCCGGCAGCCGAGTACCCCGATGCCGCCTGGCGCAAGGTGATGGGCCTGAACGTGGACGCGGTATTTTTCTTGTCGCGTGAAGTGGCCCGGCGCTGCATGATTCCGCGCAATACCGGCAAGATCATCAATATCGCCTCGGTGGCCGGCCTGCGCGGCAGCGCCGTCAATGTCAGCACGATCGCCTATCACACCTCGAAAGGCGCGGTGGTCAACTTCACCCGCGCCCTGGCTTCCGAGTGGGGCCGGCACAACATCAACGTCAATGCGATCTGCCCCGGATTTTTTCCATCGAAAATGTCGGCTGGCCTGCTGGAGAAAGTCGGCGATGCCGTGGTTGCCCGCGCACCGCTACAGCGCATCGGTGGCCCGGAAGATCTGAAAGGCGTGGTCGTGTTCCTGGCTTCGGAAGCCTCGCGCCACATCACCGGCCAGAGCATCGCCGTCGATGGTGGCATCAGCGCGGTCTAGGCCCGCATCGTTCCCGCCATCACGGCCACTCTCGCTTCTCAGGATTCCATGTCCGACCGACATTTCGCTTTCTGGCCCGGCAACCAGCCGCGCCATCTGACCGTTCCACAAACGAACGTCTTCCATAACCTCGAAGTCTCGGCCGCGCGTTACCCGGACAAGCCGGCGATCCTGTTCTACGGCACGCCCATCAGCTACCGCAGCGTTCAGGCGCAGGCCGAGGCAATCGCCGGATTCCTGCAACGGCGCTGCGGCGTGAAAGCCGGAGACCGGGTACTGGTCTACATGCAGAACAGTCCGCAGTTCGTGCTGGCCTGCTACGGCATCCTGCGCGCCAATGCGGTGGTGGTGCCGGTCAATCCGATGAACCGCAGCGCCGAGTTGCGTCACTACGTGCGTGACACGGGCGCTGCCACCATCTTCGTGGCGCAAGAGCTGCAGGCGCAACTGGCGCCGCTGATCGACGATGGCCTGGCGCATACGATCGTGGCCACGTATTCGGACTACCTCGATCCGTTTGCCGTCGATTCGCAGGCAGCACCACCGGAGATGGTCACCGCGGCGCGTCACGTGGCAGAAGGAGCCGGCGTTCATGGCTGGCAGGCGATGCTGGACCTGCAGCTTGCGCCCGGTGAGATGACTGCCGGCCCGCAGGACCTGGCCGTCATGCCCTACACTTCAGGCACCACGGGTCATCCGAAAGGCTGCATGCACACGCATGCCGGACTGATGTATGCGATCGTGGCCGGCATGCAGTGGTTCACGACCCAGCAGGACGCGGTGATTCTTTCGGCGCTGCCGTTTTTCCACGTCACCGGCATGGTCGGCAGCATGCATGGCCCGTTGTATGCCGGCAGCACGATGGTGATTCTGCCGCGCTGGGATCGCGAGGCCGCAGCGCATGCCATCGAACGCCATCGCGTGACGAGCCTGCAGCTGATCGCTGCGATGGTGGTCGACCTGCTGGCCCATCCGGAGATCGGACGCTTCGATTGGTCGAGCCTGCGCAACATTCGCGGTGGTGGCGCGGCGATGCCGGAGGCGGTCGCGCAAAAGATGCGTGATTTGCTCGGCCTGGATTATGTCGAAGGCTACGGCATGTCGGAAACCATGGCGGCGACCCACATCAATCCGGTCACGCGGCCGAAAAAACAGTGCCTGGGCATGCCGCTCTACGATGTCGATGCGCGCGTGATCGACATCGACACGCTGCGCGAACTGCCTGCCGGCGAGACGGGCGAGATCGTGGTGCATGCGCCGAACGTCATGCGCGGCTACTGGAACAATCCGCAGGCCGACGCTGCCGCTTTTCTCACCATCGACGGCAAGCGCTTTCTGCGTACCGGGGACCTGGCGCGCATCGACGAGGATGGCTACTTTTTCATGGTCGATCGCCTGAAGCGCATGATCAACGCGTCCGGCTATAAAGTTTGGCCGGCCGAGGTCGAGGCGCTCCTGTACGGCCATCCGGACATCCGCGAAGCCTGCGTGATCGCCGT
>JAYTLK010000002.1:0-28006 GCA_043729515.1 Herminiimonas sp. | reverse complement strand
GCCCTGAAATGGCTTTCCCAGATCGATTCGGGCGAAGCCTTGATCAATGCGCAGATCAAGCGCGCGCAGATCACGGCCAAGGAGGGCAATCTGCTGCAGGCCCGCCGCATGCTGCAGGAGATCAATCCGGAAGGTGAAGCGGCACAGGCGCAGGTGACGCTGGCGGAGTCGCAGATCCTGCGCGAGGCAAGCCAGCTCGATGCAGCTTCGACCGTCTTGAAAAGTGCGCTGCAACGTTATCCTGACAACACCGACCTGCTGTATGACTATGCGATGGTGGCGGAAAAAGGCAATCACCTGGAGATCATGGAACAGTCGCTACGCCGTGTGATCACGCTTGCGCCGACCAACCAGAATGCCTACAACGCCCTTGGCTATTCCTTTGCCGAACGCAATATTCGCTTGCCTGAAGCCTACACGCTGGTCGAGAAAGCACTCAGCCTGGCACCGGAAGATCCGTTCATCATGGATAGCCTCGGTTGGGTACAGTTTCGGTTGGGCAAATTGAAGGAAGCTGAAGAGTTGCTGCGGCGCGCCTATGCGGCGCGGCCGGATCCGGAAATTGCGGTGCACCTGGGCGAGGTACTGTGGGTGCGCGGCCAGAAGGACGATGCCCAGAAATTATGGCGCGCCGCCAGCACCAAGGATCCGAAGAACGACTCCCTCAAAAGCACGCTGACGCGCCTGCGGGTGAGCCTGTAGACAATGCGTTTGCCGAACTCTTCTCGCGGGTTGGGACAATCGACGAGCGTCATGCTGTGCGGCCTGCTGCTGGGAGGTTGCGCCGCATTGACGCCGCCACGCACGCCTTCGACTGACATTGCAGGTGTCGCATCCACGCAGCCAGCGGCGCCGCGCACCTATCAGCCTGCCATCGACATCGCTGGCCGCTTGTCCTTGCGTTACGAGCGCGGCGGCGCCGAACAGGCGATCGACGGCAAGTTCAGCTGGAATCAGGCGCGCGACGCCACCCACATCACGCTGCTGACACCGTTCGGCCAGACCCTCGCCACCATCGACATCACGCCTGTTGGCGCGGTCCTGCGCCAGGCGAACCAGACGCCGCGCAATGCGGCCGATGTCGACATGCTGACGGCATCGGCGCTTGGCTGGCCGCTGCCGGTGGCTGGCCTGCGCGACTGGCTGCAAGGGTTTGCGCAGGATGAACGCGGCGCGCCCTATGTTGCCACGGCAGAGGCCGCTGGCGACGCTGCCTGGGTCCAGACCACCGACGGCTGGCAGATCCACTACGCGCTCTGGAACACCGAGGGCACGCCCGCCCGGCCGAAACGCATCGACCTGCAGCGCCAGACGAACCAGGCCGGCAAGGTCTCCTTGCGGATTGTCATCGACCAGTGGCAACCGCAAGGCTGACGACGACACCACGCTTTTGCGGCAGTACGCCGTTCCACGAGCGCAATACCGATACCGATACCGATATCGATACCGATACCGATACTGCTACCGATTCCGCTCCACACCGCCACCATGATCTACAACGCACCACGCAGCATGGCAAATTGCCCGGCGCCGGCGAAGCTGAACCTGTTCCTGCACGTGACCGGCCGCCGCGCCAATGGCTATCATTTGCTGCAGACGGTGTTCCAGTTGCTCGACCACGGCGACATCCTGCATTTCGCCGTGCGGGACGATGGCGTGGTGCACAGGATCAGCATGCTCGAGGGTGTTGCCGAAGACGAAGACCTGACGGTGCGGGCGGCGCGCCTGTTGCAGGCCACGATCGCCAAGCGCAGCGGCCGCATCGTGCCCGGCGCTGACATCGACGTCGAAAAATACCTGCCGCTGGGCGGCGGCCTGGGCGGCGGATCTTCCGACGCCGCTACCACCCTGCTGGTGCTCAATCACCTCTGGCGCGGTGGATTGTCACGTGCCGAACTGATGGCGCTCGGCCTGACGCTTGGCGCGGACGTGCCGTTTTTCCTGTTTGGCGAAAGCGCGTTTGCAGAAGGCGTAGGCGAGCAACTGCAGGCAGTCGCCACACCGGCTTGCTGGTACGTGGTGATCGAACCGGGCGTGATGGTGCCGACCCTCGCAATCTTCAACGAACCGCATTTGACAAGAAATACCAAAGCCGTCAGAATAGCGGACTTTTCCAGGGGCCCGATTGGCTTTGGAAAAAACGATCTGCAAGCAGTCGTTGCAGCGCAGTATCCTGCGGTTGCCGGGGCAATCGCCTGGTTAGGGCAGTTTGGCCTGGCGCGCATGACCGGATCGGGCGCCTGTGTTTTCTGCGCTTTTGCGAGCGAGCAGGAGGCCGAGGCAGCATTGCAGGCGACGCAGGCGGAGATCCTGTCTGGGATGCAAGAGCTTACGCAAGAGTCAGGGCAAGAGTCGGGGCGAGAACCGGCGCATGTAAAGCAACGCAAGCAGGCCGGGGCATGGAAAGCGTGGAGGGCCGAAGCGCTCACGCAACACCCGCTGGCCTATTTGCTGCAATCGTAGTCCAAGAATTCGTTTGTCATTGCATTGCCCGCCACCGATGGCGAGAATACAACGATGAGCAACCAGTTGCGTAGGGGAATCGCCAAGCCGGTTAAGGCACTGGATTTTGATTCCAGCATTCGAAGGTTCGAATCCTTCTTCCCCTGCCATTCATCATTTCACCTGCAAGGCATTACCGACGAGCCGCCACCGCGAGACTGATGCAGTCGGGCCTGGCGGCTTTGTATTGTGTGGCCATGTTGTCGTATTGGCAGGCTGCCGGATGAATGGTTGCATGTCGTCTAACTTATCGTTTTCAGGAAATCCATGGCACTCGAGAACCTGATGGTTTTTACCGGCAATGCAAATCCGGAACTGGCGGCGGAGGTGGCGCGCCAGCTTGGCCTGCCGCTTGGCAAGGCAGTCGTGTCAAAGTTTTCGGATGGCGAAGTGGTTGTCGAGATCAACGAAAACGTCCGCGGCAAGGATGTGTTCGTGCTGCAATCGA
The DNA here is from genome assembly GCA_043729515.1 of Herminiimonas sp. Taxonomy (GTDB): domain Bacteria; phylum Pseudomonadota; class Gammaproteobacteria; order Burkholderiales; family Burkholderiaceae_D; genus JANXSS01. The sequence goes on along the minus strand of JAYTLK010000002.1, from coordinate 25,056 downwards.
CCTGCGCGCCGACCAACGACAACCTGATGGAAATCATGTTGATGGTCGATGCCTTGAAGCGAGCCTCGGCCGGCCGCATCACTGCCGCGATTCCGTACTACGGATATGCCAGGCAGGACCGGCGTCCACGCTCGGCGCGGGTAGCGATTTCGGCCAAGGTGGTGGCCAACATGCTGCAGGAAGCCGGCGTCGAGCGGGTCCTGATCATGGATCTGCATGCGGATCAGATCCAGGGTTTCTTCGACATACCGGTCGACAACATCTACGCCTCGCCGATCCTGCTCTCGGACCTGGTGGCAAAAAATTACGGCGATCTGCTGGTGGTATCGCCCGACGTCGGCGGCGTGGTGCGCGCCCGGGCACTGGCCAAGCGGCTCGATTGCGACCTGGCGATCATCGACAAACGTCGCCCGAAAGCCAACGTCTCGGAAGTCATGAACATCATCGGCGAAGTCGATGGCCGCAATTGCGTGATCATGGATGACATGGTCGACACCGCCGGCACGCTGACCAAGGCAGCCGAGGTATTGAAGGAACGCGGCGCCCGCAAGGTCGTTGCCTACTGCACGCATGCGGTGCTGTCGGGCCCGGCCATCGAGCGCATCAACGATTCGCCGTTGGATGAACTGGTGGTCACCGACACGATCCCATTGTCGGATGCGGCGCGCGCCTGCAGCAAGATCCGCGTGTTGTCCTGCGCCGGAGTACTGGCCGAGACTTTCCGCCGCATCACGACCGGCGACTCGGTGATGTCGCTGTTTGCCGATTAGAAGAAATCTCCCGCCACCTGGCGGGAATAACGCAGGCGGCAGTTGCCGTCTGCGCCCCGGTTCCCTGGTCGCGGGGAACTGCAACCGCGCAACGGCATCTGCCGCAGCGCACAATTGGAGCAATACATGAAAGTCATCGCATTCGCACGCAATCTGCAGGGGACCGGAGCGAGCCGCCGCCTGCGCATTGCTGGCCAAACTCCCGGCATCGTCTATGGCGGCGCCGGTACGCCGGTTGCCATCACGCTGGACCACAACGCGCTCTATCACGCGCTGAAGAAAGAAACCTTTCACTCCTCGATCCTGGACCTCGAAGTCGACGGCAAGGTGGAGCAGGTTCTGCTGCGTGACTTCCAGATGCACGCCTTCAAGCAACTGGTGCTGCATGCGGACTTCCAGCGCATCGACGCAAAATCAAAGATCCACGTGAAGGTGCCCCTGCATTTCGTCAACGCAGACATCTCGCCAGCCGTGAAACTGTCGGCCGGCATCATCAGCCATGTCGCCACCGATCTGGACATCACCTGCCTGCCGGGCGATCTGCCGGAATTCGTCGAAGTCGATCTGGCCCTGCTGGAAGTCGGCAATTCGATCCATTTGTCGGACCTGAAACTGCCAACTGGCGTGACTGCCGTGATCCATGGTGGCGACGACAATCCGACGATCGCCACCGCGTCGATCCCGGCCGGCAAGGTCGAGGCCGAAGGCGAAGCGACGGCCTCCGAAGCTGCCGCCGCAGCAGCAGCAACCGCTGCCGCCGCCACGCCTGCCGACAAGAAGTAAGCCGCAAGCCGGATCGACCGGGCAGCCTGCGCTGCCTGGCGCCACCAAAAACCCGCCCCGGCGTCCTGCACGGTGGCGGGTTTTTTCATGGCTGATCGGCTATCCTGTGCCCGCGGTATCGGTGCCGGCATCGTCGGCCGGTATCGTTGACCGGCGTCGTCGATCTGCAATCCGTATCGTTGGCGTGATTCTTCGGTCCCTCTTTTCAACACTTCATTTTCGTACTTCTTCCATGGCCATCCGCTTGATCGTCGGTCTCGGCAACCCGGGACCGGAATATGAACAGACCCGCCATAACGCCGGCTTCTGGCTGGTGGACAATCTTGCCATTGCCTGCGGCGTGCGGCTGGTGCGGGAAAGCCGCTACCAGGCGCTGGTGGCGAAGACCCGCATGGCCGGCCAGGAAACCTGGCTGCTGGAACCGCAGACCTTCATGAACCGCTCCGGCCAGTCGGTCGGTGCACTGGCAAAATTTTTCAAGATCGGCGCCGACGAAGTGTTGGTGGTGCATGACGAACTCGATCTGGCGCCTGGCGTGGCGCGGCTCAAGAAAGGCGGCTCCTCAGGAGGTCACAATGGTCTGAAGGACATCACTGCCGCGCTCGGCACCCAGGATTACTGGCGCCTGCGCATCGGCATCGGCCATCCGCGCGAGCTCGGCCTGCAGCAGCCGGTGGTCGACTTCGTGCTGGACCGGCCACGCAAGGAAGAGCAGCACGCCATCAACGACGCCATTGAACGGGCGCAGGCGGCACTGCCGCTGCTGTGCGGCGGCGATCCGGCGGCGGCGATGCTGCAACTCCACACGATAAAATGACTTCGCAATGACGGCGCCTGCCCTGACTTTCCATGCCGGCCCGCAGGCCATGGAGCACCTGCGCAGCCATGGCCTGCAGGCACGCGACATCGCGCTGGTGGCCGCTGCCGCCGGCGGGCCGAAGGGCATCGTGCTGCAGGCACTGGATCAATGGCTGTTCGGCCACTGGCTGCCGTCGGCGCCACGCGCCCGCACCCTGATCGGCGCCTCGATCGGCGCCTGGCGCATGGCCGCTGCCGTGCAGGCCGATCCGGTGGCGGCCTTTGCCCGCCTTGGGGACACTTATGTCGCCCAGCGCTATCCGAAGAAGCCATCGCCGCAACTGGTGGCCGATGTGTGTCGGCAGATGCTTGCGGAAATCATCGGCGGCCATGAAGCCGAAGTGATGGCACATCCGCAGCATCATCTGCAAATCCTGACGGTGCGCGGGCGGCGCTTGCTGCACGGTCAACGGCACCGGATGCTCACCACTGCCGGCTTTGCCGCTGCCAGCCTGGCGAATGCCGCATCGCGCACCCGTCTGGCCGGCCATCTCGAGCGGGTCGTCATTGGCGACACGCGTGACCCCGGATACTGGCTCAAGGCCAGGTTCGACGGCTTCCAGACGCACTTCGTGCCGCTGGGCACTGACAACCTGGCGCAGGCGCTGCTGGCCTCGGGCACACTGCCCTTCATCATGCCGCCGGTGACCGACCTGCCGCATGCACCGGCCGGCAATTACTGGGATGGCGGCCTGATCGACTACCATCTCGCGCTGCCCTATTCGCGGATCGCCGGCAAGGCCGACGGCGGCCTGGTGCTGTATCCGCATTTCACCTCCCACATCGTGCCCGGCTGGTTCGACAAGCCGCTGCCGTGGCGCCGGGCCGGCAGCGGCATCAGCCGCGGCTGGCTGGACAATGTACTGCTGGTGGCGCCATCCCGCGCCTTTTTGCAGACGCTTTCGCGCAGCAAGCTGCCGGATCGCAAGGATTTTTCGTATTACGGACTGCACCATGATTTCCGGATCCAGAACTGGCGCCTGGCCATCGGAGAAGGACAACGCCTGCGCGATGCCTTTGCCGCCTTCGTCGAAGCACCGGAGCGGTTCGTGGTTCTGCCACTCTGAGACGGCAGCCGGTCATCCGCTGCCCGCCACTCTCCACACTCTCCGCATCCTCCGCATCCTCCGCATGATCTGCATGCCATCTCGCGCACGGGCATGCGGGTCATATCCGACTGCGCTGCCGTCCGGTGTCATGCGCTCCACTGGCGCCCGAGTGACCAACCTGCGCTGCAGAACGACGACCGAGACAAGCTTGGCAAATTGCTCAGTTACAGCGTTATTTTGACCATTTCCAAGAACTTTCCTGTGAGCAAGCCCTCTAAGATACCTATGGGAAATATTCTCGTAGGCTATTTTTATCGACCCGGAAGGCAATCATGTTATTTCGTACAACAGTCCCATCCCTCTTTCTTGGTCTGACGACCCTGCTCGCGCTGGCCGATGCATCCGCCGTCACCCGCACCGTCGGACCGGGAAAAGCTTATCCGAAACCGTGCGCCGCATTTGCCGCAGCCGTGGCCGGCGATACGATCGACATCAGTGGCGGCGCCACTTATTCAGGCGATGTCTGCACCATTTCTGCCAGCAATCTCCTCATTCGTGGCGTCGATGGCCGACCGGTGATCGATGCCGCCGGCCAGAATGCACAAGGCAAAGGCACCTGGATCATCGCTGGCAATGACATCGTGATCGAGAATATCGAGATGCGCGGTGCGAAAGTGCCTGATCAGAACGGCGCGGCGCTTCGCCTTGAAGGCAACAATTTCACGCTACGCGGCAGCTTCCTGCACGATAACGAGAACGGCATCCTGAGCGGCGTGCAGACTTCAAGCGCGATCCTGATCGAAAACACCGAATTCGGTCACAACGGATTCGGAACCGGCTACACGCACAATCTCTACATCGGCAACGCCGGCAGCCTGACTTTTCGCTACAACTATTCGCATGACGCCAACGTCGGCCACAACCTGAAGTCGCGTGCCCGGCGCAACCTGATCGCCTACAACCGCTTCTCCAGCACGCCGCCAGGGCAAACCGGCACCACCGCCTCGGGCGCGCCGAGTTACGAGATCGATCTGCCGAACGCCGGCACCTCCTACATCATCGGCAACATCATCGAGCAGCCATCCGGCAACGAGAATCCGACCATGCTCGCCTATGGCGAGGAAGGCGCGTCGAATCCGGGCAAGGATCTGTATGTGGTCAACAATACCTTTTTGAACGATGACGGCAGCAGCGGCACCTTCATCAACATCGCCGGCGGCGTGACGACGCCGGTGCTCATGCAGAACAATATTTTTGCCGGCGTGGGCACTGTCAACAACCAGGTCAATGCGATCGACCGCAACAATTACCGGTCCCTGGCGCCCGCCTTCGTCGACCGCGCAGGCTACAACCTGCTGCCAGCCGCCGGTGCCGCGTTTGCCAATGCCGGGTCCACACCCGGCACCGCAGCCGACGGCACGCCACTGACACCCACGGCGCAATACCGCCACGTGGCGGCCTTCGATGCGCGCACCACGGTCGACACGATCGACATCGGCGCCTTTGAAAGCGGCTTGGCAGCTTCACCGACACCGACGCCCGCCCCGGCGCCTGCACCGGTACCCGCCCCGCCTTCGGACTGGACCAGCTGTGCTGCTGAAAACGGCACCTGCAGCTTCTCCGGCACGCGCCAGGTTCGTTACGGCGCCGGCAGCAGCTTCGTCGTCCGCACCGCCACCACGTCGATCGTCTGCAGCAATGCGGTGTTTGGCGACCCGATCGTGGGCGTCGTCAAGACTTGCGCCGTGGCCGCGCCGGCGCCGACACCAACGCCGACGCCAGCACCGGAAACCTGGACTGCCTGCGCATCCGAAGGCAGCAGCTGCAATTTCTCCGGCACGCGCGCCGTACGCTACGGCGCCAATGGCTATTTTGCCAACCGTACCGCCACTGCCACCATTGCCTGCACCAATGCCGTCTTCGGCGATCCGCTCTACGGTACGGTCAAGGGTTGTTCTTATTCAAGCATTGCTCGATAAGACCGGCTAACCGGATCGCGTTTCACACCGGTGACGCACGGTCCGGTGACAGGCGTTGCAACAGGTCTGCCGCGGCAGGCCTTTTTACATGGATCGGTGCTTGCCGGCGGCATGCCATTCGTCGCGGCACCTGCACGCGGTTACAATCTCGGTTTGCCCGACCAGAAAGAATTCCATGAGCCTGAAATGCGGCATCGTCGGCCTGCCCAACGTCGGCAAGTCCACCCTCTTCAACGCCCTGACCAAGGCCGGCATTCCGGCCGAGAACTATCCGTTCTGTACCATCGAGCCGAACGTCGGCATGGTCGAGGTGCCGGATTCTCGCCTGAACGCCCTGTCCGACATCGTCAAGCCACAGAAGATCGTGCCGACCACGGTCGAATTCGTCGACATCGCCGGATTGGTCGCCGGCGCCTCGAAGGGCGAGGGCCTGGGCAACCAGTTTCTGGCGCACATCCGCGAGACCGATGCGATCGTCAACGTCGTGCGCTGCTTCGAGGACGATAACGTGATCCACGTCGCCGGCCGCATCGATCCGCTGGACGACATCGCCGTGATCCAGACCGAGCTCGCCCTGGCCGACATGTCGGCCGTGGAAAAGGCGATCCATCGCGAAAACAAGAAGGCGCGCTCGGGCGACAAGGATGCCGCCAAGCTGGTGGCCATCCTGGAACGCATCATGCCCCAACTCGATCAGGCGCAACCCGTGCGCGCCATGGGCCTGGATGCAGATGAAATGGCGCTGATCAAGCCGCTGTGCCTGATCACGGCAAAGCCGGCCATGTATGTCGGCAACGTGGCTGATGACGGCTTCACGAACAACCCGCTGCTCGACAAGCTCACTGCCTTTGCCAAGGAACAGAATGCGCCCGTGGTGGCGATCTGCGCCGCCATCGAGTCCGAGATCGCCGATCTCGACGACGCCGACAAGGCCGAATTCTTGGCCGACATGGGGATGAAAGAGCCGGGCCTGGACCGCTTGATCCGGGCAGGCTACACCCTGCTCGGCCTGCAGACCTACTTTACCGCCGGCGTGAAGGAAGTCCGCGCCTGGACCATTCACCAGGGTGATACGGCGCCGCAGGCAGCCGGCGTGATCCACACCGATTTCGAACGCGGATTCATCCGCGCGCAAACCATCGCCTATGACGATTTCATCCAGTACAAGGGCGAGAACGGCGCCAAGGATGCGGGCAAGATGCGGGCCGAGGGCAAGGAGTATGTGGTCAAGGATGGCGACGTGCTCAATTTCCTGTTCAACGTCTGACCACGCAGCGCCATGCGGCGCGAATCAGTCGGCGTTCTCGAACACGGGATGCCAGTTTCCATTCGCATGACGCGTGAAGCCGGATTGCGCGAAACGCCAGAGATGCAGCCAGCCGTTGTCCAGCAATTCTCCGAGAACCGCATGCTTGCCGATGATGGCATCGATGGCTGCCTGCGGCGCGTCGATCGCAACCGTCAGCCGCAAGGGTTCATGCATCCACCGTTGCCCGTCGTGCAGCGACTGGCGTGAAAGACCGATCCGCAGGTCACCGCCGTTTCCCTCGAAGACACCGAGATTGCCGCCGACGACGTTGTGCAACAGCTTGTTGCCGCTGCCCAGCCGCGTCGGATCGCAGGTCGACGCGTGGTACTGCCAGTTGATCCAATGCGCCACCAGCATCGGTGCGGTCATCAGCAACTCCAGCACGCTGCCATCGCCATCCTGGCGGGCGTCATAGTCGTGCAAGAAAACCCGGCCGTCGAGAACGACGCCACGGCTTCTGTGCCGCGGCGCAATCAGCAAGGCCGCATTCCCTGCCAGCCCCCATTCCGGCCGGGTCTGTGCACCATCGTTGGCGCGGCGACGCAGCTGTTTCAAGAGGGAGCCGCCTGTTGCGGCCGGGTCGATGCGCAGGCTCGGCGCACGTGCGCGGCGGACCTGCTCGCAGGCTTGCGCAAGCACCGCCTGCAGCCGCTCCCAACGGCTGCGTGCCGACTGCGGCAGCAGGTCGAGATCAAAACCGGCGATGTCGTCGGTAGTGGTGTTATGCAGCGCCGCCACGAACACGGTCGACACCGAAATGGCGATTCCGTGGTGCCTGAGGCCCTGGCGTACGGCGGGCTCGTTCAACAACAGCGCCAGGCTGCGCGCATTGACTTCGCCGCTCTGGCCGCAGCAAGCACCGCAGTCAAGCGCTGCGGCATGCGCATTGTTGGCCGACTGACTCGCATGGCCGATCAGCAGCACCAGGGGCGCCTGATGCTGCTCGATGCCCATGGCGTGCAACACGCGCGCCGCCAGACCGACCTTGGCATCGAGGTCGAGTCCGGTCAATTGCGGACGGCAGAGTGGGCGGTATCGGGCCGGCAATCCATCGAGGTCATCGCTAATGCGCTGCCGTGCGCGCGGCAGCAGCCAGGTCGCAAGTTTGCCCAGATAACCGATGCCCGCTGCCTCCACGAACGAAAAAGCGCCACCCGGCCAACGGCTCGCCGCCAGCCATTGATCGGCCGATGCAAACCGCATCTGGCGGGCGCGGCCGGCAGCGTCTTGCAGCAAGCTGTCGGCGGCATGCCGTGCCGGGTCTGCGCTGACGATACGGTCGGTCACTTCCATGGTCGGGGAGAGCAAGCCAGGCAGTTGCGGTCGCCGGGCTTGGGTCGCCAGCGGCGTATAGGCCACCGGCAGGCCGAAGAAACCTGCGAATCCGAGCGTCCGGATGGCTGGCGAGATGCTTTCCAGCGCCCGGCGCAACGGCTCGCTGCGAACATCGATGCAGAAGGCTGCCTGTACTTCCAGGTCGGGTGCAGAAACACCGGCGCCGTTTGCCGCGGTCAATCGTTTTGCCAGGTCGCGCTGGTAGCCGATCTCCAGCGCGAGTTGCCAGGCTTCGTCGATCAGCAATGCCTGTTCAGCTTCTTGCAAGATTGCAGGCGCCAGGCGCCATGCCTGCTGCAGCGCCGTGAATGCCTGGCCGGCTGCGGGGTCGTCGCTGCACTCGAGCAGCAGCACACCCCAGGCCAGCCGGATCGCCAGCAGCTCGCGCAGATGCGTATCCGTGGCGCCTGCCAGCCCTGCCTGCCAGCCCAGGTAGGCGCACCAGGAAGCCCAGCCATTGACCGTGAGCAGCACTGCCTCCAGGTAATCCGCCCATACCGACTGCGGCAGGCCCAGGCGGGCGACGACCCAACGCTCCGCATCCCGCGCGGTCGATGGCAGGCGACCCACGGCTCGGCCGATGTGAGGCACTCCCATCAACAGGCCGATGCCATGGTCGTGCTGCAGCGTCTCGCGCCAGAATGCATACAGGCCCTGGCTCCGCTCGGGTTGCCAGTCGGCCTGGTGCCGGTCAAAATAGGCTGCACAGGTCTGGCTGACCTGGTGCGTGATGGCTTCGCGCCAGGACAACCTGGCATGACGGTGCGGATCGCAGTCGAGCACATCGATCAACAGTGGCAACCGGGACAGCGGCGTGCGCGCATTCAGCGCATCTGCACACTGCTGCACCGTCAGCTCCGGCGCCTGCGGCAACTGACGCAAGGCCTGCGCCAGATCGGCTGGGCTGATCCGGCCCTGGTTCCAGGCGCGCTGTTGCGATTCCCGGTCGGGAAAGACCTGAATGCCGCCAAGGAGCGCCATGCGGGCAGCGACCCGGCGCACCGGCATCCCGATGCGCGACCAGTGCGGGTTCACTGCAATGGACCGGTCCAGGGGCCATGCGGGCGCAATCGCCCGGCAAGCCTGACTGCAGGCCCGTTCGATCTGCAGCTGCAGCAGTTCATCGGTGTCGGGCGGGGCAACCGGAAGGGCATTGCAAGTCGGCACGTCGATCGTCGGTGCATTGGTCATCGGTTTCTCCCATTCATCGGTTGCGAGGCGCATTGCGTATTCCGGAAGCGGCGGCCTGGTGGTCGGCATGCGGGTCCGTTTCGCCCGCCCAACGTGCGGGCCAGGCATGCAAGGCAAGGCGGGTTGCGGCTTCATCGAGATAGAAACCGGCATAGCTCCACCGACGCCAGCCTGGCATTGATTGCGGCTGCCGTTGCAGCAGCGCCAGCCAGCCATACAGCACGGCCATGCCCGCCAGCGCCACCATGCCGAGCCCGGCATGCGGCGCATCCTGCAGGCCCAGTGGCAGGGCATGCATCAGCAGCGCGGCAGTCGTCAGGCCGGCGACCATCAGCGGACCCGTCATGCTCTGCCTGATGCGCGCCGCCATGCGCGTGGCGGTGGCGCAAGACCACAGCATCGGCGCCCAGGCAAGGCCGAGCACGGCGCTCCACCACCAGGGCCAGGCGGCCTGTCCCGACAGCTTCGGGATCATCAGCACGATCGCGGTGGCCAGCACCGGCGGCAAAACCAAATTGGCGGCAGGTTGCTCCGCGCCGTCGTGCATGGCCTGCAGCCGGGTATGGCGCACGATGCCCGACGCCGACAGGAAGGCATGCGCCTTGTAGAGCGAATGCCCGATGAGATGAATCGCCGCCAGGGTATGGAGCCCCAGCGCGCATTCGAGCAGCATGAAGCCCATCTGGGCCACGGTTGACCAGGCCAGCCGGACTTTGACGCTGATGCGGGTCAACATCACCATGCCTGCCAGCACGGCTGTCGTCAGGCCGAATACCAGCAGGAGGATACGCGCCGGCAGCGCCTGGTTCAGCATCGGCGCGAAGCGAATCAGGACGAAGCCGCCGAGATTGACGACGCCTGCATGCAGCAGGGCCGATACCGGCGTCGGCGCTTCCATGACCTGGATCAGCCAGCCGTGCACCGGCAACAGCGCCGAGCGCAGGATCACCGCCGCTACCAGCGCCAGTGCACTTGCCTGCAGCGGCGTCGACATCCCCTGCTGAGCGACATGCGACCAGAGCGCCGACAAGGATCCGCTGCCGACCTCACGCCAAGCGAGGGCGGCAGCAAGCAGCAGCAGCAGATCGGCAACGCGGTCGGCGCTATGCTTCTTGTGCGCGGCCAGTCGGGCGAAAGGGCGCTCGGGATAGAAGCAAAGCAGATGCCGCAGCGCCACGCCGACCGCAGTCCAGGCGGCGATCAGCAACAGCCAGTGATCGGCCATCAACAGCAGGTGCACTGCTGCCAGTACGGCAGCCAACGACATCATGTAGCGGCGCTGGCCTGTTTCCCCTTCCAGATAACGGGCAGAAAACCGCCCGACGACCAACCCCAGGAATTGCACCAGTAGCGCCACGATCAGACTCACGGGCGTGACCTGCACCACACCGGGCCATGCAAGGCGCCCGCTTCCAATCGGCACTGCGAGGAGCGCCGACACCAGCGCGGCGCAGGCAAGCGTCTGGAATGCATGCCACTGCCTCCTGGTCGAGGCCCTGCCGCGCCATGCCTGCAGTATTGCCATCGACATCAATGCCAAGGGCGCGAGGATGCATGCCAGGTAAAAAACACGGGAAATTTCCATCACAGCCTTTTCGTGTCATGTGTCACCACGAGAAGCATGCTTGCACACGTTCGTTCTGTAAAATACAATGAAAAGAACCGTTTGATCTTTAAAACAGAACAATGAATGTAGACCAGCTGAATTTTCATCATCTCTACTACTTCTGGCGGGTAGCAAAACTGGGGCACCTGACCCGTGCCGCAGAGGAGTTGCATACCTCGCAGTCGGCAGTTTCTGCACAAATTCGTCAGCTCGAAGAGCGAATGGGAGAAAGCCTCTTCGACCGCACGGGTCGGCGCCTGGTCCTCACCGATACCGGTCAGCTGATCCTCGCGTATGCCGATGACATCTTCGGCATGGGCCAGGAGATGCTGGGACGCCTGCAGGGACGCTCGGCAGGGATTACCCGCCTGCGGGTCGGCAGCGTGGCGACGCTGTCGCGCAATTACCAGGAAAACTGGATTCGGCCCTTGCTGCAAGACCCTGCGGTGGTGCTGACGTTGGAGTCCGGCCAGCTGGAAGGATTGATTGCGCGGCTGGTTCAGCACCAGCTCGATGTCGTGCTGGCAAATGAAACGGTTCCCGCCAATTCCGACCGGCCCCTGCATTGCCGGTTTCTGGGAAGTCAATCGATCTCTCTGGTCGGCCCGGCCAGCGTTTGGGCATTGCAACGCCTTCGTCTGCCCGAAGATCTCGATGGCCGCGACATCGCGCTGCCCGGTCCACGGCACGTGCTGCGCGCCCAGTTCGATGCCTTGTGCACTGCGGCGGGCGTGCGCCCGCGCTTGCGGGCCGAGGTCGATGACATGGCCATGCTGCGCCTCATCGCGCGCGACAGCGGCTGGCTGACCGTTCTGCCGGAAGTGGTGGTCCAGGATGAGTTGCGTACAGGCGTGCTCGTCATCGTCGGCCAGTCGACGGCGCTGCAGGAGCGGTTCTACGCCATCACCACGCCGAACCGGCATCGCATCGATGCGCTGGAGAGCTTGCTGGCGTCACCGCCTGCAGGCAGTGGAGCGTCGCCTTGAGCCGCTGACGTCGAACCGACGGTCCGTGCGCAATCGAGCCGGAATGTCGAAACACGTTGCGGTTTTCGCGCGACCTCCGGTTAGTCACGGTACACTGCATTACCCACTTAACCCGGTCTGATCCGACCATGCAAACGCCGCTGCAGCTTGAAAACCGCCAGCTCCGAGAGCAGCTCACGCTGCTGCTGAATCAGGCGCGAGCGAACCAGGAGATCATGCAGCGATACCAGGATTTCGACTTGCAGTTCATCGGCGCCGACTGTTTCCGGGAACTGATCGACCGCGTCTTCGAGACCTTGTCGGCATCCTCGGAACTCGATGTCGTCACCTTGACGCTGTTCGATCCGGACCATGAGATCCGCGGCATTTTGCAGGATCTGCGGGTTGATCTGTCGGCCTTTCCGAACCTGATCTTTCTGGAGCACGGGCGCCAGCTCGGCTGGCTTGCCACCCGCCTTGAAACGCCGCTGCTGGGCCGCCATCACCGCGGTGATTACGATGTCTGCTTTCCCGCCGACGGGCTGCAGCCGGCCAGCATCGCCATCGTGCCGCTGCGCCGCAAGCGCAAGCTGATCGGCGTGCTCTGCATGGGCAGCAACGACATCACCCGCTTTGCCGCCGACATGGCCACCGACTTCATCGAGCACATGGCCTCGATCGTGGCGATCTGCCTGGAAAACGTGATCAACACCGAACGCCTGAAACACATCGGCCTGACAGACCGATTGACCGGCGTGAACAACCGTCGCTACATCGAGCAGCGCCTGCTGGAAGAAGTCGGCCGCACGCGGCGCCAGGGGTATGCGCTGACCTGCCTCTACATCGACATCGATCACTTCAAGAAGGTCAACGACAGCGCCGGCCATCTGGCGGGCGATCATGTGTTGCGGGAAGTGGCCGTGCGGATCAAGGCCGAGTTGCGGCTGTCGGATGCGCTCGGGCGCTTTGGTGGAGAAGAATTCGTGGCGCTGCTGATCGATGCACCCCTGGCCGATGCGCTGGTGGTGGCCGAACGCATCCGGGCCAGCATTGCCGATCTGGCGTTCTTACTGCCTGATGGCAGCGCGCGAGCCGTAACGGTGTCGATTGGCGTGGCAACCCTGATCGCACCTGAACGTACCGATACGCTCGACGCAATTGCCGAGCGGCTGATCGGCCGTGCCGATGGCGCGCTGTATCAAGCCAAGCAAGGCGGGCGCAATCGGGTGGTCGGCGTCGATCCCTGACGCGCGCGGCCGCTCAAGCCGTCGGCTTGCCAGCAGCCTGCAAGCGCTCATGCTTCGCCTGCAACTGTTCCGGCGTCTCCCGCCATGCGGGATCGAAGGGAATGCAGGCCACCGGACAGACCTGCTGGCATTGCGGCTCACTGAAATGGCCGACGCATTCGGTGCAGCGCTGCGGATCGATCTGGTAGAAATCGATGCCCATGCTGATGGCCTCGTTCGGGCACTCCGGCTCGCAGACGTCGCAATTGATGCAGTCATCGGTGATCAGCAGTGCCATTGGCCCTTTGTGCGCAACGCCTTATTCGAGCGCGATGGCGGCGATTTTTTCCTGCAGCCATTTCTCGACCGAGGGAAAAACGAATTTCGAGACATCGCCGCCCAGCAACGCTATCTCGCGCACGATCGTGCCGGAGATGAACTGATATTGGTCCGAAGGCGTGAGGAACAAGGTTTCCACATCCGGCAGGAGATACCGGTTCATGCCGGCCATTTGGAATTCATATTCGAAATCGGACACCGCCCGCAAGCCCCGCACGATGACCCGCGCATCATGGCGCCGCACGAAGTCCTTCAACAGGCCGGAAAAGCTTTCGACCTGCACGTTCGGATAATGGCCCAGCACTTCATTGGCGATCGTCAGGCGTTCGTCAAGGGAAAAGAACGGCTTCTTGTTCTTGCTGTCGGCAACGCCGACGATCAGCTTGCCGAACAGGCCGGAGGCACGCCGCACCAGATCCTCGTGTCCTCGCGTCAACGGGTCGAATGTGCCCGGATATATCGCTGTGACCATTGTCGCTCCCTCAGCCCGCCACCAATAATCGAATGCGCATTATGCCTCAAACCGGTGCGCGTTCCCGCATTGCAGTAAATGGTAAAACACCATGCCGGCGCGGTCCGCCCGTACCACGTTCCAGTCCGTGAGCCAGTCGTCGGCAACCGGTTGCAGCATCTTGTCGGTAGCGCCGGAGGTTTCTGCCTTCGACCGCGTTTCGCCGGTTTCGGCGGCTGGCGCGGCGCTTTTTTCGACAAGGCTTTTTTCAGCTTCGACATACACCACGCCACCCGGCTTCAACAGCTGGCGGCACAGCGGCAAAAGCTTCGGCAGCCAGGCCTGGTGGTAGGGCGGATCGAGGAAGATCAGATCGAACTGCGCTGCTCCACCGCGCGTGAGCAAACCCTGGGTCAGCAACGAGGCATCGCCGCGCAACACGGTGATCATGGAGGCGCCGAGCTTGTCGCGCATGGCGTCGAGGTTGCGCACTGCAGCCGCATGGGACTCGACCAGCACCACGCGCGCCGCGCCGCGGCTGGCTGCTTCGAAGCCGAGCGCGCCGCTGCCGGCGAACAGATCGAGACAGGCAACGCCATTCCACTGGCCATCGAACAGATGCGAGAGCCAGTTGAAGACCGTTTCCCGGACCCGGTCCGGTGTCGGTCGCAAGCCGTCGGCCTCGGCCACCGGCAAGGGCGTGCGCTTCCATTGACCGCCGATGATGCGCACCTGGCGCGGCGCCTTCGCCAGATGGCGTTGGGGGCTGGCGAATTTTTTTTGCATGAATTTCGGCCTGATTGTTGCGTCGCAAAAGGCATGGCGCGTGGAAAAATCGCAAACGACCGCTCTGTTAGAATGACGCCGATTGTAGCTGCAACCGGGCTGCAATTTCACCCATGATTTCAGCGCAGCCGCCGCATGGCAGCAGCGCACCGGTCACCGACGCGGCCGCCTGCGCGACGCATGCCGACCGACCGCCTTTCACAGATCGACGATGTTTAGCTTCTTCAAGAAAAAACCCAAGGAACCCGAGGTCGTTGCGCCGCCAGTACAAGCGCCGGCATTGACGGCGGCGGCAGTGCCGGAACCGGTGTCGGTAGCACCTGCACCTGCACCTGCACCTGCACCTGCACCTGCACCTGCACTTCCATCTGCAGCCGCGACAGCGCACCCGGCTGCTGACAGCGCGGTGCCTGTGGCAGCAAGTACGCCGCCAATGTCGCGCCGGTTTTCAGGCACGGGCATGGGATTGCAGCGCCCATTGCCGCCGGCAACACCGGTGACACAAGCGGTGCAAGCGGCTGTCGTGGCCCCCGTGCCACCTGCGACACCTGTGTCATCTGCACCTCCTGCGTCACGTGTCGCGCCATCTGCAGCACCATTGCGTGCCCCGACGCCTGCTTCGACACCAGCCCCACCCGCCTTCACCCTCCAGAGCGAAGAAGAAGACGGCATCATCGTGCGCGAGACGGTGCCGGAAGAACAGAAGCGCAACTGGCTGTCGCGCCTGAAGGTTGGCTTGTCAAAGACTTCGACGAACCTGACCACCCTGTTCGTCGGCGCACGCATCGGTGAAGAGCTGTATGAAGAACTGGAGTCGGCACTGCTGATGTCGGACGCCGGCGTGGACGCGACCCAGTATCTGCTCGACACCCTGCGCCGGCGCGTGAAAGACAACAAGCTGACCGAGGCGGCCCAGGTGCGCAGCGCGCTGCGCGATGTCTTCATCGAACTGCTGACGCCCTTGCAAAGGCCGCTGGTGCTGGGCCGGCATCAGCCGCTGGTGATGATGGTGGCCGGTGTCAACGGCGCCGGCAAGACCACCACCATCGGCAAGCTGGCAAAGCACCTGCAGATGCATGACCAATCCGTGCTGCTGGCCGCCGGCGACACTTTCCGCGCCGCCGCCCGTGAACAGTTGACCATCTGGGGCGAGCGCAACAATGTCGCCGTCATTTCGCAGGAATCCGGCGACCCGGCGGCGGTCGCCTTCGATGCTGTCCATTCAGCCAAGGCGCGCGGCACCGATGTGGTGATGGTCGACACCGCCGGGCGCCTGCCGACGCAGCTGCACCTGATGGAAGAGCTGAAAAAAATCAAGCGCGTGATTGGCAAGGGCATGGCCACCGCGCCGCATGAAGTGTTGCTTATCATCGACGGCAATACCGGCCAGAACGCGCTGGCCCAGGTCAGGGCATTCGACGATGCGCTCGGCCTGACCGGCCTGGTGATCACCAAGCTCGATGGCACCGCCAAGGGCGGCGTGCTGGCGGCAATTGCGAAGTCGCGTCCGATTCCGGTCTATTTCATCGGCGTGGGCGAACAGATCGAAGACCTGCAGCCCTTCGATGCGCGGGAATTCGTCGACGCCCTGCTCGGCTAGCAGCGCAACCTCATGGCCGCCATCGCATTCCAGCAGGTATCGAAGCGTTACCCTGGCCAGGCCATCGCATTATCAGACATCACTCTGACAATCGCGCGTGGCGAACTGGTATTTCTGGCAGGGCCGTCGGGCGCCGGCAAATCGACCTTGTTGAAACTGATTGCCGGCATCGAACGGCCCGACAATGGCACGGTGCAGGTCAGCGGACAGGACATCGCGCGCCTGGGTGTGGCCGGCCTGCCTTACCTGCGGCGAAAGCTCGGCCTGATCCTGCAACAGCATGGGCTGCTCTTCGATCGCTCGGTTCTGGCCAATGTCATGCTGCCGCTGACGGTCTGCGGCACGCCTGCCGCCGACGCTGCGCACCGCGCCCACGCTGCGCTGGAGCGGGTCGGCATGCTCGCCAGCTCCGCTGTCGGGCCACAAAGCCTGTCGGGCGGCGAACAGCAGCGCGTGGCGATCGCCCGCGCCATCGTCAACCGGCCGCAGATCATCCTCGCCGACGAACCCACGGCCAACCTCGATCGGGCCAGTGCCGACCGGGTGATCGATGCGTTGAAGGCATTCCATGCAGCCGGCGTGACCTGCATCATCTCGACCCACGACGAACAAATCCTGGCGCAGGCAGCACGTGTGGTGCGCCTGGCCAAGGGCCGCCTGGTCGACGCCGGTGCAGGCCACGCCCTTGGCACTGCCGCCATCGACGCGGATCAGGACGAAGTTCGATGAGCGCCTGGCTGCGTCAGCACGGACAGGCCGTGGCAAACGCCTGGGCGCATGTGCGCCGTGCACGCGGCAGCTTTGCCTTGAACGTGCTGGTGATCGCGATTGCGATGGCGCTGCCGTTTGCTGGCCTGACCCTGGTCGACAACCTGCAGCCGGTCGTGCGCAAACTGGCCGTCGCGCCGGCAGTAAGCGTTTTTCTCGCGCCGGACACGCCGGCAGAGGCGGCGCAGGCGCTGGGGCCACGACTGCGTCGCATCATCGACGAGCACGGCGGCGGCAGCGTCGCCTTCCTGCCGCGCGATGCGGCGCTGGCGTCCCTGCGCCTGCAAACCGGAATGGCCGACGCGGTGGCGGCGCTGGGCAGCAATCCGCTGCCGGACGCGTATGTGCTGACGCTCGAAGGCATTGATTCGCTCGATGCGGCAAACCGTCTCGCGCAAATGGTGACGAACCTGTCCGCACTGCCCGGCGTCGATCAGGTGCAGGTCGATGCGCAGTGGGTAAGACGCCTGGCGGCCCTCCTGCAGGTGCTGCGGCTGACGGTGCTGTTGCTGGCCGGCGCATTGGCAGTGGTGGTGGTGGCGGTTGCCTTCAACACGATTCGCCTGCAGGTGGCAACGCAGCAGGAGGAAATCGCCGTGGCGCGGCTGGTCGGCGCGACCGATGCGTTCCTGTTCCGACCCTTTCACTACACCGGCGCCCTGCTGGGTGCAGCGGCGGGCCTGCTGGCGCTCGGCGGGGTGGCAGTCGCGTTGCTGCCGCTGAACCAGGCTATCGGCCAGTTCACCCGCCTGTATGCCGCCGATTTCCGACTTTTGCCATTGGGGTGGACTGCGTCACTCGTCCTGGTGGCGACAAGTGCGTCACTGGGTCTGCTTGGCTCGGTATTGTCGGTGCGGCGACGCCTGCACTAGCCGCCATCCGATCGCGGATCGGGCCTGGCAGAATCGCCGCCTGAAGAAACGCGGCAGTCGGCGATTCTGATGTTGCAGCTGGTCTGCGACCTCATGCCGCCATGACCCGCTCAGGAAATAGGCTTCTCCAGCACCGCATCGGGCAACACCACGTTTACGTCCAGCACCTCCAGGTTGCCCTGACGGTCGAGCGAAATCTTGATGTCTTCCGGATTGACGTTGGTGTATTTCGAGATCACAGCGATCAGTTCCTTGTGCAGGGCGGGCAGGAAGTCCGGGCCAGCGCGGCCGCTGCGCTCGCGTGCAATGATGATCTGCAGGCGCTCTTTGGCGGCAGTCGCGGTTTTCGGTTTCGCGTTGAAGAGGAAGGATAGGAGCGCCATCTCACTTTCCCTTGAAAATACGCTTGAACAGACCAGGCTTCTCATAAGTGGCGAAGCGCAACGGCACCTCTTCACCCAGGAACCGCGACACCACATCCTTGTAGGCTTCCGAGACTTCGCTGCCGGTCACGTGGATCGCCGGATTGCCCTGGTTCGATGCATGCAGCACCGCTTCGGATTCGGGAATGATGCCCACCAGCGGAATGCGCAGGATTTCCTGCACGTCGGTGTATGACAGCATTTCGCCGGCTTCGACCCGCTTGGGCACGTAACGGGTGATCAGCAGATGTTCTTTCACCGGCGTGCCGCCGTTTTGCGCCCGGCGCGACTTGGCCTGGATGATGCCGAGGATGCGGTCCGAGTCGCGCACCGAAGAGACTTCCGGATTGGTCACGATTACCGCTTCGTCGGCGAAGGTCAAGGCCATCACGGCGCCGCGTTCGATGCCGGCGGGGGAGTCGCAGATGATGTATTCGAAGCCCATCGCGTCAAGGTCCTTGAGCACTTTCTCGACGCCTTCTTCGCTGAGGGCATCCTTGTCGCGGGTTTGCGAGGCCGGCAGCACGAACAGGTTGTCGCAGTGCTTGTCCTTGATCAGCGCCTGGTTCAGGGTCGCTTCGCCGTTGATCACGTTGATCAGGTCATACACCACGCGCCGTTCGCAGCCCATGATCAGGTCGAGGTTGCGCAAGCCGACGTCGAAGTCGAGCACGGCGGTCTTGTGGCCGCGCAGGGCCAGACCGGAGGCGAAGCTGGCACTCGACGTCGTTTTGCCGACGCCGCCCTTGCCCGAGGTAACCACGATGATTTTTGCCACAAAACACTCCTGTCGATGAATACGATGAAACCGCCGACGCCCGCCCGAGGGGCCGGCCTCAGACTCGGGTTGCGTGCAGCCCGACGATGTCGAGCCGGTCGCCGGCCAGTCGCACCTGGACCGTGTGGTGCGCGACACCATCGGGATAGCCGTCGTCGAAGGTGCGGTAGACGCCGGCAATCGAGATCAGCTCGGCTTCCATGCTGAGCGCAAAGATGCGCGCGTCCGGATTGCCGGAAGCGCCGGCCAGCGCCCGACCGCGCAGGGGCGCATAGACATGGATGCTGCCGTCGGCGATCAACTCGGCGCCATTGTTCACCGCAGCAGTGACGATTAGGTCGGTGCCACGGGCATAGATGCGCTGGCCGGCCCGCACCGGGGTGTCGACGATCATGGCGGGGATGAATGCGGGCGCCGACGCAGGCTGGGATGCGGAAGACGCAGCAGCGGCCGACCTTGCCGCAGGAGCGGCGGCAACTGCTGCCGGCCGCGGGGCGATGGCAGCCGGCACGGTTCGCAGTGCCGCACTGGCGAGGTCAAGCCCGAGACCCTGGGCCAGGATCGCCGGCTTCATCGCATCGGTGGCATGGCGTACCGCGACGGGCTGCAGGCCATGCTCGCGAAACAGGGCGACCAAACCGGCCCAGTCGATCTCGGCCGACGCCTGGGCCAGCGGCGCGACATCGAGAATGGCGAATTCACGGTCGAAGAAACTGGCGTCGCCGGCGGTCATTTCGCGCAGCACGCCGTCGAGTGCGCCCAGATCGGCAGCGTGCAGAGTTGCCGCGACTGCGACCACAGTGGCGATCTTGATCTCGAGCGCGCCCGGTGCAGGAAGTTTTGACATAGAAGATGGGCAGACGATCTTGAATCGCCGGCCGGGCAGGCATGCGGTAAATGGTTGCTGGCAGGACGCGCGAACAGTCGCTCGACCACTGCCGGAGAAGCAGCCATTATACCTGCTGAAGCAACCATTATTAGCACCGAACGTGATGCCATCCGCGACGAAGCAGGCGTTGCCTCAACGAATCTGGAAGCCAATGTGGTTCGAAGCACATACCTGCCTGGATGAAGTCCGTACCCTCGGCTGTCCGGTTGCGTCAGTGTGACGCATCGCCAGGCCCGTCCATCCAGGCTATCGGCGCGGTAGGAACTCGGTATTAGCACTCCCACTGACAGAGTGCTAAGATATCGCTTCGGTATGCCGCCGGCCCACTTGGGCCACGGTCCGCCACTTCAGGAGAGCAAGGAGAAAGCATGAGCGTTTCCGCTGAACAGTCCGCATTGATGCCGGCAAACGCCGCGCTGTCGCTCGGCTTTACTGGCAATCTGGGCAATATCGACGCCTACATTTCCGCCGTCAACCGACTGCCCATGCTCACGCATGAAGAAGAGATGTCGTTCGCCCGCAAATTGCGTGACAACAACGATCTGGCGGCTGCGCAGTCCTTGGTGCTGTCGCACCTGCGTCTGGTGGTATCGATTGCGCGCGGCTATCTGGGTTACGGCCTGCCCCATGCCGACCTGATACAGGAAGGCAACATTGGCCTGATGAAGGCGGTCAAGCGTTTTGATCCCGACCAGGGCGTGCGGCTGGTGTCGTATGCCATGCACTGGATCAAGGCCGAGATGCATGAGTACATCCTGAAGAACTGGCGTCTGGTGAAAGTGGCGACCACGAAGGCGCAGCGCAAGCTGTTCTTCAATCTGCGCAGCCACAAGACCGGCCTCGATTCGATGACGCCGACCCAGGTCGATGCCTTGGCCAAGACGCTCAATGTAAAGCGCGAAGAAGTCATCGAGATGGAAACCCGCCTCTCGGGCCGCGACATCGCGCTGGAATCGTCGAGCGACGACGAGGATGATCGCTTTGCACCGATTGCCTATCTATCGTCCGAGCGCAATGAACCGACCAGCGTGCTGGCAGCCCAGCAGTACGACCGGCTGCAGAGCGAAGGCCTGGAAATGGCACTCGGCAAGCTCGACCCGCGTTCGCGCCGGATCGTCGAAGCGCGCTGGCTGGCAAACGACGACGGCTCGGGTGCCACGCTGCATGAACTGGCCAGTGAATTCGGCGTCTCGGCCGAACGGATTCGCCAGATCGAGGCGGTGGCGTTGAAGAAGATGAAGGGCTCGCTGGCGGCATTCGCCTGAAAGCGTGCGGCAGACGGTCAGAGAGCGCCTCGCGGGGCGCTCTTTTCATTTGCAGATTGGCAGCCGCGCGTATGCCAGCGCATGTGGTAGCGCATGTGGTAGCGCATGTGGCAGCTCATGTGGCAGCCCATGTGGCAGCCCATGTGGTAGCCCATGGCATCCGGTCTCGCGACCGATCCTGTTGCAATGCGCCGGTGTGTCAGCCCACCGACTTCATTTCTGCAGCAGCCTGATGTCATGCACGATCGATGCCGTGCCCTGATCGTTGCGCACGAACAGGCGAATCCGTCCCTGCGGATCGAAGACATAGCTGCCCGAGGTGTGATCCATCGTGTAGCTGCCAGGCGCCTTGCCCGGCACCTTCTGATAAAACACCTTGAATTCCTTGGCGACCTTCGCCGTTTCTTCCGCATTGCCGCGCAGGCCCAGAAACCGCGGATCGAAAGCCGGCACGTACTTCGCCAGCAGTTCCTGCGTATCACGATCCGGATCGACCGTAATGAACAGCACCTGCAGGCGTTCGGCATCCTTGCCCAATTGCTGCATCACGCCCGCCATTGCTGCCATCGTCGTCGGGCAGACATCCGGGCACTGGGTATAACCGAAGAACACCAGCACCGCCTTGCCCTTGAAGTCGGCCAGGCTGCGCGGCTTGCCGGTGTGATCGGTCAGCTGGAAATCCCGGGCATAAGCCAGACCGGTGAGGTCGGTGTTGAGGAAGGCCGCCCGCTCGCCACAGCCGGCAATCGTCGCTGCCAGCAGAAGACCCAGCACCGCGCGCCAGCAAGTGCGCAGGAAGTACACTGGCGCCAGACGATTGAGGTTGGGAAGGACGGGAAGAATGCGCAAAGTTCGCGGAACGTGGTCTTGATGCATCGGATCGGTGTTCTAGAAATGCAGGTAATGATCGATCAGCAGCGCTGCAAACAGGAGCGAGAGGTAGATGATCGAATAGGCGAAGGTCTTGCGGGCGATCTGGTCCGTATAGTGGCGATAGATCTGCCAGGCATAGCGCAGGAAGATCACGTCGAGCACGGCGGCCGCAGCCAGATACGGCGCGCCGCTCATCGACACGGCGAACGGCAGCGTGCTGGTGGCGACCAGGGCAATCGTGTAGAGCAGCACGTGGAATTGCGTGAAATGCATGCCATGCGTGATCGGCAGCATCGGCAGGCCGGACTTGGCGTAATCGTCGCGGCGATACAGCGCCAGGGCCCAGAAATGCGGCGGCGTCCAGATGAAGATGATCAGCACCAGAATCCAGGCCTGCATCGGCACGTCGTTGGCGATTGCCGCCCAGCCGAGCGCCGGCGGCATGGCGCCGGCCAGCCCACCGATGACGATGTTTTGCGGCGTGGCCGGTTTCAGGATGATTGTGTAGATGATGGCGTAGCCGACGAAGGTGGCGAAGGTCAGCCACATGGTCAGCGGATTGACGAAGCTGAACAGCACCCACATGCCCAGCCCGCCAATGACGCTGGAGAACACCAGCGTCTGCGGTACCGTGATCTCGCCGCGCGCCATCGGCCGGCGGGCAGTGCGCGCCATGCGGGAATCAATCTCGCGCTCGACCAGGCAATTGACGGCAAAGGCGGCGCCGGCCAGCAGCCAGATGCCGATGGTCGCTGCGATCACCACCCGCCAGCTCGGCAGGTCGGGTGTTGCCAGGAACATGCCGATCACTGCGCAAAAGACCGCCAGTTGCGTCACGCGTGGCTTGGTCAGTGCCCAATATTGGGCGATCCGGTTGGGAGGCGTGGCGGAGGTCAGGGCAGTCACTGTTTGGCGGGTGTGGAAAATGCCTTGCCGGCCTGCGGCATCGGGCGCGATGCGGTTGCGGGAAATGCAGGAGCGGTACGGGTCGCGCGGGCAGTTGCAACGGTCTTGTAGTTTAACATGACCAACAACAGCACCAGCAGCGCCGCACCGGCATTGTGGGCCACCGCCAACGCCAGCGGCCATTGCAGATAGACGGTCGCCACGCCGGTGGCGAACTGCAGTCCGATCGCACCCAGCAGCGCATTGCCGTTGCGCCGCATTGCCGGCATTGCCCGCGCGCGCCAGGCGACCCAGCCGACTACCGCAATGACCACGAATGCGAAATTGCGATGCGTCCAGTGGATGGCGGTCAGTGCCGGAAACGGCAGGTAGTCGCCACTGGCGGTCATGCCGAGCTGGCGCCAGAGAGTGAAGCCATGCGTGTAATCCATTTCCGGAATCACCTGGCCGTGACAAAGCGGAAAATCGGTGCAGGCAAGCGTCGCGTAATTGGTGCTGACCCAGCCGCCGAGCGCCATCTGGATTGCCAGCAGCACCAGGGCCAGAGCGGCCGGCCAGCGCAGTGCAGCCATTTTCGCGAGGCTGTCAGCCATGCTGGTGTCGGCCTGGTCGGCCGAAGGCGCAGGCAGCGCCAGGGGATGCTGGCGCGCCTGCAGCCAGGTCAGAAAACCGAGCAGGCTCAGACCCAGCAATAGATGAATCGTCACGATCACCGGCTGCAGTTTCAGCGTCACGGTCCAGGCGCCGAATGCACCTTGCAGGCAAACGAAGCCAAACAGGAAGGTCGGCAGCCAGGGAGATTGCGCTGCAGGTGAGGTTGACGCGGGCAAGGGTGAAGCGGAAAAAATTGAATCAGACGACGCTGAAGCGGGCGCGGAGGAAGCCGGCGCCGGTTGATCGATCGCCGCCCTCAGGTTGCGCTTGACGACGCGCGCGCGCCGCCAGTGCCACCAGGCCGAGATCATCAGCGCCACGATCAGTACGCCCACTGCCATCGCCAGGTAACGATGGATCATCTCGATCCACGCCTTGACCACCGTCACCGGGCCGCTGGGCATGGCCGCTTGCGCTGCACTGATGTCGGCATGCGCCTGCAGCGGATTGGCCTGTCCGTAGCACCCCGGCCAGTCCGGGCAACCCAGGCCAGAATCGGTGAGCCGGGTGAAACCGCCGAAGACGATCAGGTCGAAGGTAAGGAACAGCGTCACGGCAACGAGCTTGCCGTAGCGGCGCGCATCGGTTGCGCCCAAGACAACGGAGAGCGGCAAAAGTGCGGCCAGCAATCCGGTGGCCGCGAGTTGGGCAGTAAGCGATAGATTCATGGCGGCGCTATCTCAAGGTCACGAATGAAGCATGGATACATCACAGATGGTTCAAAAATCGATTACTGCAAGGTCGTTTGGAATTGTTCCATGTGGGGTAAAAGTTCCGGACCAGTTGCTGGATCAACCGATGCTCGATGCTTTCAACAACTTGCCCAGATCCTTCTTGATCTTGTTCGGATCGGCATCCCTCGGAAAGCGCATCATCAGATTGCCCAGCGGATCGATCATGTACAGATGATCCGAGACGGCAGCGCCAGTTTCCGTCGGCAGCCACTTCTTCAGTGCCGGCAAGTCTGCCCGCAACAGCCGGGTGCCGTCGTATTCCCGCATCAGGACGGTATCCAGCGGTTGCTGGTCCGTGATCAGCCAGACCCGTTCGATGCGCCCCATTTCCTTGCCCTGGGTCAGGCGCAACTGCCGCATTTCATAGAGCTTGGTCTGGCATGGCTTGTCGCAGGCACCGGAGTCGGCTTGCAGCAAGATCCATTTTCCCTTGTAGGCATCCAGGCCGAGCGGCTTGCCATCCAGGCTGGTGGTGCCAAGGGCCGGCATCGGATAGGCACGCGGATCGAGAATGGCGCCGTAATTCGTCCGGCCACCAGGCTTGACGACGTAATACGCAACATAGGAGCCGATCAGCGGCGAGGCGCAGACGGCCAGTATCGCAAACAGCTTCCAGCGGCCGGCCGCCTTGGATTTCGGTGTTGCCGG
>JAYTLK010000001.1:0-6394 GCA_043729515.1 Herminiimonas sp. | reverse complement strand
GATGTCACGGTCGGAGATGGCGCCGATCATGCGATCGTCCTCGCCAACCGGCATCATGCCAAAATTGCCCTTCTTCATTTGCTGAGCGGCTTCCATGATAGTCGCGCCCGGGCTGATGACCTGTACGTCCTTGCTCATCACGTCTTTAAGTTTTTGCATTTTGTTGTCCTTGATGAAGTTGTTGATTTGGGAGCACAGAAGCCGACGCACTGGCACTCAAAACCTATTTCCAGGTAACCAACGCCGGTGACCGTTCTGCATCGCTCGCGACGGAGTATGCACGCCAGTTTGTCGCGGCTTTGTGCGGCTGAACACTAAGCGCTGCCGATTCATCGACAAGAATTTTCAGCCTGCTAATCGCTAAATCTAAATGAGAATCTTTTGCATCCATGGGTGGATGTTGTTATGATTCCGGTACTTCTATTACCGGAATAATCACTCATGAATCTGAAAAAGATTACTTCAGTTGCGGCTTTGTGCACCACGGCCCTGCTCGCTCTCCCGCATGCCGGCGCCCAGGAAAAAGTACTCAATCTGTATTCGGCCCGTCACTACCAGACCGATGAAGCGCTGTACGCCAACTTCACCAGGCAGACCGGCATCAAGATCAATCGCATCGAGGCGGGCGAGAACGAACTGTTGGAACGCATCAAGAACGAAGGCGCGAATAGTCCGGCCGATGTCTTTATCACGGTCGATGCGGCGCGTTTGGCGAAAGCGGACGAACTGGGTCTGTTCGCACCGATAGGCTCGAAATTGCTGGAGTCGCGCATTCCCGCCAATTTGCGCACGCCCGACTGGGTTGCGTTTTCGACGCGCGCGCGAGTGATCGTCTATAACAAGGCCAACGTCAACGCGGCCGATGTGCAGACTTACCAGGACCTGGCCAATGCCCGGCTCAAGGGCAAGGTCTGCGTGCGCTCCGGTTCACACCCCTATAACCTGTCGCTCGGCGCATCCATGCTGGAACAGATGGGCGAGCAACCCACCACCGATTGGGCCAAGGGCCTGGTCGCCAACTTTGCCCGCGCTCCCAAAGGTGGCGACACCGACCAGATCAAGGCCGTGGCTGCCGGCGAATGCGGCGTGGCACTGGCCAACTCGTATTACGTTGCGCGCCTGATGCGCTCGGACAAGGCAGAAGACAAGAAGGTCATGGAGTCGATCGGCGTCGTCTGGCCGAACCAGAAGACCACGGGCACGCATGTCAACATCTCCGGTGGCGGCATGCTCAAGAATGCGCCCCACAAGGACGCAGCCGTCAAATTTCTGGAGTACCTGGCGTCGGATCAAGCGCAGGTTTATTTTGCCGATGGCAACAACGAATGGCCCGCTGTCCAAGGTGTCAAGACCACCAACCCGGCGCTCGAAGCACTCGGCAAGTTCAAGGCAGAAACCATCAACGTCGGCGCACTGGCAAAGAACCAGGCTGCCACGCAAAAGATTTTTGACCGCGCGGGCTGGCAGTAAAACTACGGCACGTCAGTCGACCCTGCGGCCACGCGCAATCTGCCACGACACCAGCAGCAGCGGCAGCACGCCGACAGCAACGATGGTCAGAGCTGCCGTCGATGCTTCCGCCAGTCGTTCGTCGGAAGCCAGCGTGTAGGCCTGCGTGGCCAGGGTGTCGAAATTAAACGGACGCATCACGAGCGTTGCCGGCAGTTCCTTCATCACGTCGACGAATACCAGCAACCCTGCCGTCAGCAGGCTGCCGCGCAGTAGAGGCAGGTGCACGTGCAACAGCGTCTGGCTGCGGTTGTATCCGAGCGAGCGGGCGGCGTCTTCCATCGAAGTGCGGATCTTTCCCAGACCAGCCTCGACACTTTGCAGCGAAACCGTCATGAAGCGCGCCAGATAAGCGTACACCAGCGCTGCGATTCCCCCGGTCAGCAACAGACCCGGATTGTGGCCGGTGACCAGTTGCAGCGTCGATGCCAGCCAGGTGTCGAGCCGCGTCACCGGAATCAGCACGCCGACTGCAATGACCGAGCCGGGTACCGCATAGCCGAGCCCGACGATCCGGTTGATCAATTTTGGCAGGCCATGGCGTGACACGCGGGAGGCGTACGCAAGGATGAGGGCGACGCCGACCGCGAGCAACGCCGCAATGATCGCCACGGAAAAGCTGTTGCGTGCGAGCTGAATGAACCGTTCGCCGAACTGTGCATCGCCGTTTGTCAGGGCCATGCGCAACAACAGCCCCGCCGGCAGTAGAAAACCCAGCGCCAGGGGCACCAGGCACACCGTGATCGCGCCAGCCGCCTTGATGCCGTACAAGCGAAGCCCGGGCAATGCCCTGCTGCGCACCGTCGCATCGTGATAGCGCGCACGACCGCGCGACGTCCGCTCGATGAACAACAGCAGCGCCACGAATCCCAGCAGCGTGGCCGCCAGTTGGGCCGCGACGACATGGTCGCCAAGCGAGAACCACGCGCGATAAATGCCGGTCGTGAAAGTGGGAACGCCAAAATACGCCACCGCGCCAAAGTCAGCCAGGGTTTCCATCAACGCCAGCGCAGCGCCGGCAGCAACCGCCGGCCGTGCCATCGGCAGGGAAATCCGAAAGAAACTCTGCCACGGCCCCAGACCGAGCGATCGCCCGACTTCCAGCATGCTGCCGGCGCGTTCCAGAAACGCCGTGCGCGCCAACAGATAGACATAGGGATACAGGACAAACACGAAGACTGCCACCGCGCCGCCAACGGTGCGCACGTCCGGAAACCAGTATTGGCCCGCGGTCAGACCCGTCACTGTCCGCAGCCAGGTCTGCACCGGCCCAACGAACTGCAGCAGGTCGGTATAGGTGTAGGCCATGACATAGGCTGGCACCGCCATCGGCAGCACCAGCGCCCACTCGAAGATCCGCCGGCCCCGGAATTCATGGGCGCTGACCAGCCAGGCTGTGGACACACCCACCAGGATCACACCGAACGACACGCCGACGCACAGGATCAGCGTATTGAGCACATAGGTCGGCAGCACGGTCGAGGCAAGGTGTTGCCAGGTGTCGCTGGGGCCGCCCACCAGCACGTTGGCCAGCACGCTCAGGATCGGCAGCGCCAGGACGATGGCGATGACCAGCGTGATCCATACCAGCAGCGGCAGTCGCGGTGACGATGCACGATTGCGGGTCGCTGGTGGTGCGGGAGGACTGGCGGCACCTGGTACGGGAGGGAGCACGATGGATTTCTGATCGGGAATGAGAACGCGAATTATAATTGGCCGCGCACTTTGGAAGTCCACTCATGGCATTGCTCGAATTACAGAACATCGGTTACGCGTACGGCCGCCATCAGGTCGTGCAGGGATTGTCGTTTCAGCTGGCTCCGGGTGCGATCGGATGCCTGCTCGGCCCGTCGGGCTGCGGCAAGACGACGATCCTGCGCTGCATCGCCGGTTTCGAACATGTCAGCGCCGGTGCTATCCGGGTCGACGCTGACATCGTCAGCAGTCCCGACATCCATGTCGCGGCGGAACGGCGGCGCATCGGCATGGTGTTCCAGGACTATGCATTGTTTCCCCATCTGAGCGTGTCGGACAACATCGCTTTCGGCCTGCGTGAACTACCGTCCGCGCAAAAAGCAGCACGGGTCGAGAGCCTGCTCGACATCGTGGGCCTGGCAGGCACCGGCAGGAAGTTTCCGCATGAATTGTCCGGTGGGCAGCAGCAGCGGGTGGCGCTGGCACGCGCGCTGGCGCCGCGGCCCCGGCTGCTGCTACTTGACGAACCGTTCTCCAATCTGGACGTGGATCTGCGCGAGCGCCTGGCGCTTGAAGTGCGCGGCATCCTGAAGGCTGAGGGCACCACGGCGGTGCTGGTCACGCATGATCAGCATGAGGCGTTCGCGGTGGCGGATGAAATCGGCATCATGCACGAAGGGCATATCCAGCAATGGGATACGCCCTACAACCTGTATCACCGGCCGTCGAACCGGTTTGTCGCCGATTTCGTGGGCCAAGGCGTCTTTTTGCCCGGTAAAATCGTCGACCGGCATCATGTCGAGATCGAGCTTGGTGTGCTGCCTGGCGCCCTGCGCTGGGATAGCGGGCCAGACAACGGGGCGATGGAAGTCGGCACCGAGATCAGCGTACTGCTGCGGCCAGACGACGTGATGCATGACGATGCCAGCACCATGCAGGCCGAAGTCGTGGCCAAGGCATTCCGGGGCGCCGAGTTCATGTACACGCTGCGTCTGGCCAGCGGCGCCCTGGTGCTGTCACTGGTGCCCAGCCATCACAACCACGCGATTGGCGAACGCATTGGCATCCGCCTCGAGCTCGATCACGTGGTGGCGTTTCCCGCATCTTGAATCGGCGACTGATTGTTTGAATGCTTGATCGGCCGCCGATGGCTTTACAGATTCGGTGTTATTTGCGGTATCAGGTCATTGAAGGTCCGGCCGCTGCCAATTTCACCGATGGCATGCATTTTCCACTCATCGTTGTGCCGGTACAGTTTTGCCATGATCTGTGCCGTATGGCTGCCTAGCGCCGACAGATTGAAGCGGGCGATTTCCTGGTTGTTGCCGCCATTTAAAAGGCGACAGGTCGCGTTTTCGACTTGCGAAAAATTTTGCCCCGTAAAGCTGTTGACGGTAAAGACCAGGCTTTTTACGTGCGCCGGTATCTGCGGCAGGTTCACCACGATCTGTTCATCGTCGCCCTCGCCGTCGCCGGTCCGGTTGTCGCCGGTATGCTGAACCGAGCCATCCTTCGAGCGCAATTGGCGGAACCAAACCGCATCGACCAGACCGCCATTGGCATCGAACATCAGACAGGACGCGTCCAGATCGACATCGGGTGCCGAGCCGCCGAATCCCATGAAACCTTTTTTCTTGACCACATCCCAGCCGAGACCCATGACCACCTTGTTCAGGCTGGTACCGGCTTCCTTGTCCAGGGAGATTTTCTGTCCCTTGCTCAGATTCACACTCATTCCCCACTCCTCGTTCGGTTGAACCGACCGGCGCACGACAGCGGTGCAAGGCGCTGTCTGCGCGCGCCGATCAAGCCTTCTTCATTTGCGCGACAAATGCATCCCGGTTGCGCGAGCAGATGAACACCTTGCCCGAGCCGCGAAAGCGCAGCACGATGCCTTCTCCGCTGGTCTGACTGTTGATCATGCTGCCGAGCATGCCGCCGATACCGCCGCCGCTGCCGGTGGTGACGCTGATTTCGTAATGCAGGGTGCTGTCCCAACAGACCACGTGCGCGTTGTCGATGATGATGTCCTTGCCCGGTGCGACGTCGAGCTGGAACATCGAACCGAAGCCTGAAACGGCCAGCTTGCCTGAACCGGTGGCCTCCATCACGAACAAGCCGCCGGATTGCGCGAACAGTGCATTGCCGATGTTCTGGGTGCGCGTCTTCAATTCGACACCGGCCGTTGCCGCCACGAAGGCGCCGTCGTTCAATGTATAGCGCTGCGGTCCGACATCGACCAATTCGATGGCGCCCGGCAAGGCTGGCGACAACAGGCAATCGCCGTCCCCGTGCAGGGCTTCGATATGCTGCTGGAAGAATGATTCGCCATTGGCCATGCGCCGCATCAACGAGCCGACAACGCCACCGGTCATCCGGCCCTTGAGTTCCAGATTCGATTCCATCATGACCATCGCGTCGGACTCGCAAAAGATCTTTTCGCCGCGCTTCAACGCAACATGCAGGAACGGATCGACGTCGCCGGTGACATTAAAATTCGGCATTGCCGTGTCCTCCTCAGGCATTCACGCCCATCGAGCGCGCCAGGGGACCCAGGCCGCCCTGGAAGCCCTGGCCGATTGCCTTGAATTTCCATTCGCTGCCGGCGCGATAGATTTCGCCAAAGATCATGGCGGTCTCGGTCGAGCTGTCTTCGGACAGGTCGTAGCGGGCGATTTCGACATTGCCATCGGCATTCACGCAACGAATGAACGCCTTGGCGACCATGCCGAAATTCTGCCGCCGCTGTTCGGCTTCGTGGATGGTGACGGCAAAGGCGATCTTATTGATGTCTGCCGGTACCGTCGACAGGTCGATGGTCAGCTGTTCATCGTCGCCAGCCCCGGCACCGGTGGTGTTGTCACCCAGGTGTACCAGCGCACCATCGGTCGATTTCAGATTGTTGTAGAAGATGAAATCGGCGTCGCCGCGCACTTTGCCGTCTTCCTTGAGCATGAAGGCGCTGCCGTCGAGGTCGAAGGCCGCACCATCGCTGGCGCGCGGATCCCAGCCGAGGCCGACCAGGACTTTTTTCAGGCCCGGTGCTTCCTTGCTGAGATTGACGTTACCGCCTTTTTGCAGACTGATTGCAATGTAAATCTCCTTTGGATGAAATGGGTTGGTGCCGGATCACGGCGGCAGCATCAAGCATTGGCCTGTCCGCCTTTCAGTGCATTCCGGCGCCGGTAAG